>JBGXMX010000106.1:0-2979 GCA_041809245.1 Glaesserella sp. | reverse complement strand
TTCACCGGCTAAAATGCCTGATTCTTCACCGACAATCGCATGGTCAGGATAAGATTTACGGATGATTTCAATAATGGCTTCTTCAGCGGCTTTATCAATAGCCGTGACGTAATCGTTTTTACTTTTTTGAGCCACTTGAATCTCTTCGGGAGATTGTTCATAGCCTTTAGCAATAATATTGCCTGCTTTTCGTGCGGCACGAATAGCGATATTTAACATTGGATTCATAATTCCACCGGATTTTAAAGAACATAAAAGGATTGAAATTATAGAGAAAGTTAAGGAATAAAGGAATAGGCAAGCGAAAAAAGCCTATTTGAGTGTACCCTAATCTGCTATACTTCCAGTAATTTTTCCTATTATAGAGAATACTATGAATCATACATTTAATCCGAAAACACCACGTTTTAAAACAGTAGAAGAACGTCGTGAACCTAAATTCAGAACTCAGGAAGGTACGGAAAAAACATCGGAACACCGAAGAAAATTCCCCAACAGCGAAAGAGCCTCGGACAAACCTCACTCTTCGATCTATCCGACACAAGCGAAAAAAGCAGGGCGTGAAGGTAGCGTAACCGTCAGTGTAAAAGGTGAAAGCAAAACGACTGAAAAGAAAACAGGTCCGCTGTCGCCTCGTGCGCCGGAGAAAATTCGTAATAACCGAGCCACCGAAATGAAAGTATACGGCGAAAACGCCTGCCATACCTTATTTCAGCAACGTCCTGAGGCAATCGTCCGTTTATGGGCAACAGAGGAAGGTGCTAAAAAAGCGGGGGAATTGCTCAGTTATTTAGCCGCCAATAAAAAAGCTTATCATGTTGTAGACAGTGAAGAGATGGAACGAGTTACCGGCACAGAACATCACGGCGGTATCTGTTTATTGGTGAAAAAATCCTCACCATTTTCGTTAGAAGGTTATCTGCAACTCCCCCGCCAACGGGACTGTTTAATCTTACTTGATGGTGTGAGTAACGCACAAAATGTCGGCGGTATTATTCGTACCTGCGCATTTTATGGTGTGAAAGGGATCATCGTGGAAAGTAACGATATTCTTAACTCAAGTAATGCGGCACGTGTTGCCGAAGGCGGCTTGGAATTTGTTCACGCTCTTGAAACCAAACATAAACAAATCGCCTTAACTCAATTACGTCACGCGGGCTATCAAATCGTCCACCTCACCCGCCAAAAGCAAGCTACAGCGTTAGCCAAAACCACTCTTGCCGAAAAAGTGGTGTTTGTATTAAGCGAAGTGGTGCCGAATGAAACGCAATACCTTGAAGATACCGTGGTTCAACTCTCTTTTGCCAATCCGTTAAATAGCGGATTGAATGTTGCGGTGAATGCAGGCGTATTGCTTGCACAGTGGTATCAAACCCATCTTATCTAATTGAACAAGCGGTTAATTTTAAAGAAAATTTTGCAAAATTTTTTCAAAAATCGACCGCTTGTATTGTGGAACAAGCTATGCAACACAATATTCTAAGCGTCTCTCAGCTCAATTATTCGGTTAAACAACTGCTTGAAGTGGAATTTGGACATGTTTGGGTTATGGGGGAAATTTCCAATTTTAGCCAACCGGTTTCAGGACATTGGTATTTAACCCTGAAAGATGAACAGGCACAGGTACGCTGTGCGATGTTTCGGATGAAAAATCTACGAGTGAACTTCCGCCCGCAAAACGGCATGCAGGTTTTAGTAAAAGCGAATGTCAGCTTATATGAACCTCGTGGCGATTATCAAATGATCATTGAAAGTATGCAACCCGCAGGTGAAGGGCTTTTACAGCAACAATTTGAACAGCTGAAACAAAAATTGGCTGCCGAAGGCTTATTTGCCCAATCGCATAAAAAACCACTTCCTACTTTTGTGAAACGGTTAGGCATTATCACTTCCTCAAGCGGTGCGGCGCTGCAAGATATTCTACAAATTCTTGAGCGACGTGACCCAAGCCTTGAAATTGTGATTTACCCCACTCTTGTACAAGGCAAAGAGGCTGCCCCCGATATTGTGAGAATGATTGAATTAGCAAACTTACGCCAAGAATGCGATGTATTGATTGTAGGGCGAGGCGGCGGTTCGTTGGAAGATTTGTGGTGCTTTAATGAAGAGGTGGTTGCTAGGGCGGTTTTTCATTCACAATTACCGATTATTAGTGCCGTCGGACACGAAACCGATATCACTATCGCCGATTTCGTAGCGGATCTGCGTGCGCCGACCCCATCTGCGGCAGCAGAATTAGTCAGTCGAGATGTGCGGGAATTACGCCGACAGCTACAACATCAAGCCGACAGAGCCAGTTTGGCATTTGATCGCTTATGGACGGAAAAAGTCAATCTGCTCAAACATTTCACCACCCGTTTACATGCACAGCACCCACAACGTCATTTACAACGTCAATGGCAACAACTGGCATTATGGCAAAAAACGCTGGAACAACAGATGGCGCAATATCTTGTACGTAAAGAGCATCGTTGGAAAACAATCAGCCAACGGATTTTACACAGTACATTGCCTCATCGGGTGAAGCTTCATCAGCAACAGTGGCAGAAGTTAACCCAACGGCTACATTATCAGATAGAAAAGCAGTTCAACGACAACCAACAGCAGTTTCAACGGTTATGTATCAAATTAGAAGGGCTGAGTCCGTTAAAAATTTTAGCTCGTGGCTATTCGGTCACTCAAAATCAGGCTGGTGTGGCGTTACTCTCAGCACAATCCGTACAAGTGGGTGAGCAAATTATGACTCGTTTGGCACAGGGGAAAATTATCAGCCAAGTGTTATCCGTTCAGCATGAGAAGAACTAAATAGATGGATGAGCGCCCTAGCTTTAGGGCGACTTTTTCTCTATAATCCCTCGCATTTTCAGTATATTCATTGATTTAAGGTATAAATATGTCTCAATTTCCAACAATTTCAGAGATTCTTTCCGGCAAAGTTGCTGTTGGGGAAGAAGTTGCTGTACGCGGCTGGGTGCGTAC
>JBGXMX010000105.1:0-7776 GCA_041809245.1 Glaesserella sp. | reverse complement strand
TAAGTTATTTGTATATCTTGGGCTTTTAATCAAAATCTTATTTTGGATAAAAAATAAGCATATTATTAACCTAACTTATTGAAAATATTAGCATTTCCATGTTTCGAACAGTTGTGGTTACAAACGAACGCCATCTTGCAAACCTGCAGTGACCACGATGGCGCACGTTTTCAACGTGTGCCAATTTGGGTACCAACGATATCCACATCTCTATTTTTGAAATAACACCAACTCTCTCATCTGGAAACTTACTGATACTTTAGCTTGTAGCGGTAAATCTGCCGTTTGGTAAGCGGTGACATTTGTGCCGTTTATTGCGATTTGATAACGGTAGAATTGCCCTAAGAACAGTTTTTCAATCACCACACCTTGCCCGTTGTCATCAGCTTTCAGGGTAATCTGCTCAGGGCGAAGCAACCAATGATAGTCGCCAAGCGGATACTCGATTTCAGGGAATTGATAAGTACCAATCGGGCTTTCAAGGAAGTGATTTTCTAACACTTTGCACGGCAGGTAGTTTGTGCCACCTAAAAAGTCGGCAACGAAAGCGTTCACAGGGGCGTGATAAAGTTCGGTTGGTGTACCAAATTGTACGATTTTACCCTGATCCATTACTGCAATTTTATCTGCAAAGGCAAAGGCTTCTTCTTTGCTATGGGTGACGAAAATCGCAGGGACTTTTTGGCTTTTTAAGATCTGTTTAATCTCTTGGATCATTGCATAACGGGTTTGGCTGTCGATGTTGGAAAAGGGTTCATCAAGCAGTAATAATTCAGGTTCACAAGCTAAAGCTCGGGCAATGGCGACACGCTGTTGCTGTCCGCCAGAGAGTTCGTGTGGGAAACGTCCTTCAAAGCCTTGTAGTTTCACTACCGATAACATCTGTTGGGTGCAACAATGTTGGTCGGATTTACACATTTTGCATAAGCCGAATTGAATATTTTGTGCCACCGTTAAATGCGGAAAGAGGGCGTAATCTTGGAAAATCAGCCCGATTTGACGCTGTTCAATCGGTTTTTTCTGCAAATCTTCCCCGGCAAGAAAAATGTTGCCTTCGCTAATCGGAAGCAAACCTGCAATCGCTTTGAGTAGCGTCGTTTTGCCACAACCGCTTGCTCCCAATAGACAGACGATTTCATTTTCGCCAACGGCAAGATCGAGGGATTTTAGTACCACATTGTCGTCAAATTGACAGCTCAAATTTTGAATATCAAGTAATTTCATATTAACGTTCTTTTTGCGATTGAGAGATTAACGAACGGGTCAGCCAAATAACAGGGATTAATCCGACTAACACCAACACAATGGCAGGCAAGGCGGCTCGTTCTAATTGTTCGTCCGAAGTAAAGGTGAAAACGTGGGTCGCTAGGGTATCAAAGTTGAACGGTCGCAATAACAGTGACGCATTTAACTCTTTCATACTTTCAATAAAGACCATTAAGCCTGCGGTAATAATCCCTTTGGTAATCAAGGGGATATGCACACTTTTAAACATTGATAAGCCCGTTTTTCCCATTGTTTGACTTGCCATATCCAACGACGGTGAAATTTTGCCGAGTGAGGTTTCAAGGCTACCGATTGCCATTGCAGAGAAGCGGATTACATAGGCAAGGACTAAGGCAAACAGTGAACCGGAAAAAATTAAACCGACAGGGGAAAGTTCTAAGGATTTCAGTAGCGCGTGTAGTTGGTGATCGGCAAAGGTCAATGGCGACAACAAGCCGATTGCCAGTACAGTCCCCGGAATGGCATAGCCCAATGAGGAAAATTGTAACGACAAGCGGGTCGATTTTGCCCAAAATCTGCGATTGACAGACAGCCGATGAGCAAAATGCAGTAACAGAGCAAGGGCAACGGTAATGATCGAGGCAATAATAGATACCTTCAAGCTATTTAAGGCAAATTGCACAAAATCTAAATTCCACGACTGTTCAAAATAGTGGAAAGACCAATAGATTAATCGCCCAAATGGAATAAAGAACGCCAACGCCAGCAACCCCCAGCACCAGCCTTGTGCAAGCCACAGTTTCCAGCCGGTGAGCTGTTTGAACGAGGTTTTCTTTTCATAGCCACGCTGATAGCTTTTTTGTTTGCGACGGCTATATTGCTCAAGGCTGATAAACAGAAAAATCATCAGCAACATAAAAATGGAAATACGGCTTGCCGTGCCGAGATCTTGAAAGCCGAGCCACGAGTCGTAGATGGCAGTAGTCAGAGTTGGCACAGCGAAATAGGATACTGTGCCGAAATCACCTAAGGTTTCCATTGCGACTAACGCCATACCGACAGCAATTGCAGGGCGAATTAAAGGGAAGGTGATTTTACGGAAAATATCCGCTGGCGATGAACCTAACATTCTGGCACTGTGCGTGAGGTTTTCGGATTGTTCTAATAATGCCACTCGAGCCAGTAAGAAAATATAAGGGTAGAGTACAAGGGCAAGCACAAAGCAAGCACCATAAAGGGTTCGGATTTTCGGAAACCAATAATCGTGAGGTGTTTGCCAACCGAAAATACCACGCAACATTTCTTGAAATGCCCCAGAATAGTCGAGTAAATCGGTATAAAGATAAGCGATTAAATAAGCAGGCATTGCTAACGGCAAGCAAAGCAACCATTGAAGCGTTTTTTGCCCACAGAATTGATAATTTGCAACAATCCAAGCGGAAGGTAATGCAAAAAAAAGTGCAAGGACGACAGTGCCTAAGACTAACAGGCTTGAGTTAAGCAGATAAGTGCCGAGCATTGTATCCCAAAGATGAACGAGATTTTCCATTTCACCTTCAAAAGCGTGATAGCCAATGGCAAGCAACGGAAGAAGGATTAACAGCGTAGTTGCAAGAGCGGAAAGTTGCCAAGGTAAATAGGAATTTTTCATCGAGATCTCTATAAACGTTGTAGGGGCGAAAAACTTTTCGCCCCTGTTAATTTGGAGCAAATATAATTTGCCCCTATGACTATGTTACCAATTATTTTGCAAAGTCATCAAACTTCACTTCATCAACAAGTTTTAACGCTTGTTCATAGTTTTTCGCAATCGCTTCAAGTTTGATCGCATCGGCAGAATATTCTCCCCAGCCTTTGACTAATGCAGAACGTTCTACACCTGGTTTTACTGGGTATTCATGGTTAAGTTCCGCATATAAGCTTTGTGCTTTATCACCACTTAAAAACTCAATTAACTTAACAGCATTTGCTTTATTTGGTGAATGTTTAGCAAGCGCTACCGCACTGATGTTTACGTGAGTGCCGTATTGACCATCAGGGAAATTAATGATTGCTGACTCAGCCCAAGATTTTTGTTTTTCATCTTCAAGCATTTTACCATAGTAATAGCTGTTTCCTAAAGCGTAATCACAGATACCTTCTTTGATTGCTTTGACTTGATCACGGTCGCCACCTTGTGGTTTTTGTGCAAGATTCGCTTTTAAGCCTTCTAAGAAAGTTTTAGTTCTCTCGACACCATAATGTTCAATCATTGCTGCGAAGAGAGATACATTGTATGAGTTTTTGCCTGAACGTACGCATACTTTGCCTTTATATTCAGGTTTCGCTAAATCTAAGTAGTCAAAGCCTGCAGGTAATTTGCCAACACGATCTTTTGAGGTATAAATCACACGTGCACGTGATGTTAAACCGAACCATTCACCGTTTGAATCACGGAATTGTGCCGGAATATTTTTTTCTAGCGTTTTTGAATCTACTTTTTGTGCGAGTCCTGCATTCACAATTTCCATTACACGACTAATATCAACGGTCAAAAGTACGTCAGCAGGGCTTAATTCCCCCTCTTTTTTCACACGTTCAACCAAGCCTTTATCTGCAAAGATCACGTTTACTTTGATACCTGTTTGTTTTTCAAAGTCTTTTAACATCGGCTCAATTAAATACGGCTGACGGTAAGAGTAAACATTGACTTCATTTGCAGCTAACGCAGAAGTTGAAACAACAGAAGATAATGCAAGTGCAAGCACAGAAAGAGATTTTTTCATAAAAATGTCCTCATTAAGAAAGGGATAAACTCACTACATTTAGAGAGCGTTTACAAAACGGGGGAGAGTTTAAAATGTTTACATTTTTATGTCAATAAGAACTATTTTTATTTACATAATCAATAATGGTATACATCAAAATCTTCAAAAACTTTATCACCTTTATAATCCACTTCAATCACCCGCTCCACCCTTGCCGAGCGGGGACCGTGCTGTAACCATTCACGCAATTTTGTGATTTGTTCTTCCGTGCCTTGTGCAATTACTTCGACACTGCCGTCACTGCAATTTCGCACCGAACCGACCACGCCGATTTTATTTGCCGTTTGCCAAGTGAAAAAACGAAAGCCGACACCTTGCACCAAGCCGTAGATAAAAAATTGTTTGGATTGCATTGTTCCTCCTTCGATAGCTGTTTGCAAATTTTTAGGAAAATCCGACCGCTTGTGAATTATTTGCTTATTCCATAATAGCTATTTATAAATTGTAGAAAAACTATTCATTTCGTGAATCTAATATTTTTTTCACATTTTTTGTAATATTTATATTACTTGCTAAAGCTGTTCTAACATCACAATCATCATCTTTTGCTAATATCTCCTGAACTTCTTGTGTAATATTAACATTACTTGCTAAAGCTATTCTAACATCACTACTGCTTAATATATTCGGAAATTTTTGTAAGGATTTATAGGCATCTGGACTGCTACTAATTATAGCTTCCATGATGCCACCCAAGAAAGCTTGGGCAGTGTAATCTATCTTATTGCGTGTTAATCCGGATGTCGACATGATGCCACCCAAGAAAGTTTGGGCAGTGTAATCTCTATCTTTTACTAATATGATTTGAACTTTTTTTGTAATATTTATATTACTTGCTAAAGCTTTTCTAATATCATTATTACTATCTTTAGCCAATATTTCCTGCACTTTTTCCGTTATGTTAATATTGCTTGCTAAAGCTTTTTTAATATCATTATTACTATCTTTAGCCAATATTTCCTGTATTTTTTCTGTTATATTAATATTACTTGCTAAAGTCTTTTTGATGTCATTATTACTATCTTTAGCCAATATTTTCTGTATTTCCTCCGTTATATAAGAATTTTTTGGTGTATATTTTCTGACATAATAAGAACTATCTTTTGCTAATTTTTCTAATAATGAAATATGTTCTACACCGAATACTCTATTTTTCATTACATTATCAACATAATTTTCAGTATTTCGACATTTTTCCAATGCTAATTCTAAACTGACATTTCTATGTTTCGTAATTATTTCAAATATATCTTTATTATATAATTTATCATTAGTTTCTAACGAAATTTGCTTATCCAAAATTTTCGTTGGACAAGACGGATTGGAAAATACAGCCTTTCTTACCTCTAAATTGGTATCTTGACTTAATTTTTCTAATAATTCCTCTGTCACCTCTTCATATTCTGCGACTTTTTTACGTTCTAAGTAGTTCGGATTATCTGCCATTTTAATCATATCTGAAATACTTAAACCGTCGTTATGAGAGGCAGGACTTAAGTAAAGCTCGTCGAATTTTTTCTCATACTCACCGACTTTGTCTTTTAACGTTTTACGCAAAGGTATAGTTTTCTTAATAGCCTCTTCTAATAAGGTTTGCGTCAGCATTTTATTATTTGAGATAAACGCTTTTTTCACCCCATCATAAATCGCATTTTCAATATCTGCGCCTGAATAATCGCGACAAAGTCTGGCAAGGGTATGTAGATCAAATTGTTCGGCTTTTTGTTTCGCTTTGCTTAGGTGAATTTTGATTATCTGTTCGCGTTCTTTAAAATTCGGGAAGCCCACATAGAAAATTTCATCAAAACGCCCTTTACGCAATAACTCCGGTGGTAATGCCGTAATATCATTGGCAGTTGCAATAATAAAAACAGGCTTTGATTTTTCTTGCAACCATGTAAGGAAATAACCTAATAAGCGAGAGCTGACTTCAGAGGCATTATCCCCTTTCATACCCACAAAGGCCTTTTCCAATTCATCGACCCAAAGCACACAAGGGCTAATACTTTCTGCCATTGCTAAGGCTTTTCGCATATTGTTTTCACTTTCGCCCACATATTTCCCAAGTAAAGAGCCAATATCAAGACGTAATAGTGGTTGGCGAAAAAGTGCCGCCGCCGCTTTAGCGGTTAAGGATTTTCCACAACCCGGCATACCGGCAATTAATGTGCCTTTCGGTGCTTTTACCCCAAAGGATTTGGCTTCTTCCAAATGGGAAAGCGTATAATGCTGTTCGGTTAGCCATTGTTTTAGTTGCTCCAATCCGCCGATATCATTGATATTATTATCAACTTTAACCATTTCTAATACGCCGCTTTTAGCAATAATTTGTTCTTTTTGTTGGCGAATTTCTTGCAAAATAGCGTCATGATTTTCTTCACTAAAGGTGATTTGTTGCGCAATTAATGTCAGCACTTTTTTAATTTCTAACTCATTTAAACCTGAAAGTGCGGTCGTAAATGAGGATAATAATTCAGGAGAAATATCTGTTTGCTGTGTTTGAATTATCTGACGGATATCTGCTTCCTGTGGCAATGGCATTTCGATCAAGGTAATAAATGGTTCAAGATCTGCCGGAATATAAACTTCTGCCGACTGCAAAATAATGGCACATTCTTTGCCGGAAAAACGTTCGATTTTTTCAATCAAATATTGTAAACGTGCAACAGCAATAGGGTTATTTTCAAGGGCAAGTTTGGCATTTTTAACCAAAAACAGACATTGTTCCATATCTTCATCGGCCAAATCACTAAAACTGTTTTCAATACGACCTTGATTATCTTTTATTAGGGATTTGTTCTGAAAGTCAATTTTTCCTTGTGCAAGATTAAATTCATGCACATTAAATTGAAGTTGTTGGGCAATATCTGCCACTAACATTTCCGCACGATCGGTTTCCGCCGTATGAAGATAGAAAGTTGTATAACCGGCACGAATATAATTAATTATTTTTTGATTTAATGTCATTTTTTTTTATCCTTTGCTAAGATATCTAACGAGAGGTTATTTAAAATCCAAAGAGATTTTTAATTCCTTGTTTAACACTTCTTACCACCGTTTTAACTACGGATACTGCCTTTTTTGCCATACTTGCTACAGTATCAATCGCTTTAGTTGCAACCTTTCTCGCGATATTGGCAAGCGGTTTAATTACCTTATCACTGACTAGCTCTGCAACTTTCTCGCCGACATAACCACCAATAACAGATCCCAAAGTAGCACCAGCAGGACCAAATATAGCCCCCACTGCAGCACCAATTTTAGCACCATAAACGGAACCTTTGGTTCGGATATAATTATCGATTGTTTTTTCTACTTTGGTAATGGTTTGTGCTACCATAAATTTTGCTTTTTCTTGAGCTACATCTACCATCATAATGGCACCACGCTCAACAGCATCTAAAATACGTACATCATTCAAACCATTGGCGACGTTTAAAGTAAGATTTTGAATTTTATCGAAATAAGATCGAGTTTTTTCAATACTGTTTTCTATTTTTTCAACACTATCAAAAACATTTTTAATCCAACCTTTTTTAGCTGAAACCACAACTCCACCGGAAATTGCTACCTGTACACCTTTATTTTCTGCCGTTTCAATGGAAGAACGGATAATTTGAGTTAACTCTTCTGCACGAGAAAGATTTTTTTCCCCTTTAATTGCATTCCATAGGCGTGAGCCTATAGATTTTAATCCGTAGCCCATTAAATTCAAATTTGCCGTTATTTCTGCCCGTTTACT
>JBGXMX010000104.1:0-11525 GCA_041809245.1 Glaesserella sp. | reverse complement strand
AAGTGGTGTTGGTGAACTCAAACCCAGCGACCATTATGACCGACCCGAATATGGCGGACGTGACCTATATTGAGCCGATTGAGTGGCGAACGGTGGCGAAAATCATCGAAAAAGAGCGCCCTGATGCGATTTTGCCGACAATGGGAGGTCAAACGGCATTAAACTGTGCTTTAGATTTATCTCGTAACGGGGTGTTAAAACAGTTCAATGTTGAGCTGATCGGGGCGAGTGAAGATGCGATTGATAAGGCGGAAGACCGTGGTCGTTTCAAACAGGCGATGGAAAAAATCGGTTTGTCTTGCCCGAAATCTTTTATTGCTCACACCCTTGAAGAAGCCTTGAAAGCACAGGAAGCGGTCGGTTTCCCAACATTAATTCGTCCATCATTTACAATGGGCGGTTCAGGTGGTGGTATCGCTTATAACCGTGATGAATTTTTAGCGATTTGCGAACGGGGATTTGAAGCGTCACCAACCCACGAATTGTTGATTGAACAGTCTGTACTCGGTTGGAAAGAGTATGAAATGGAAGTGGTGCGTGATAAGGCGGACAACTGCATTATCGTCTGTTCGATTGAGAACTTTGACCCGATGGGCGTGCATACGGGCGACAGCATTACCGTTGCACCTGCACAAACTTTGACCGACAAAGAATATCAAATTATGCGTAACGCTTCTTTGGCGGTGTTGCGTGAAATCGGTGTGGATACGGGCGGTTCAAACGTGCAATTTGCGATCAACCCTGAAAACGGCGAGATGATCGTGATTGAAATGAACCCGCGCGTGAGCCGTTCTTCTGCTCTTGCGTCTAAAGCGACCCGCTTCCCGATTGCGAAAGTGGCGGCGAAATTAGCGGTGGGTTATACCTTAAATGAACTACGCAACGATATTACAGGCGGTTTAATTCCAGCATCTTTTGAACCAACTCTTGACTATGTTGTGACCAAAATTCCACGCTTTGCCTTTGAAAAATTTGCGAATGCAGACGACCGTTTAACCACGCAAATGAAGTCAGTGGGCGAAGTGATGGCGATGGGAAGAACTTTCCAAGAGAGCTTACAAAAAGCGTTGCGTGGCTTAGAAACGGGGATTTGTGGTTTTAATTTATTATCAGAAGAGCCTGAAAAAATCCGTCGTGAACTGGCAAACCCAGGTCCGAACCGTATTCTTTATGTTGCCGATGCCTTTGGTGCTGGCTTTAGCTTGGACGAAGTTCATCACTATTCCAAAATCGATCCGTGGTTCTTAATTCAAATTCAAGATTTGGTGCAAGAAGAGCTTGCTCTTGAGAAAAAACAGTTAAGCGATTTGGATCGTGAAGAATTGCGTCGTTTAAAACGCAAAGGTTTCTCGGATAAACGTATCGCCCAGCTCACCAAAGTCAGCGAAAAAGCGGTGCGTGATTATCGCCATACCCTTGGTATTTTGCCTGTTTACAAACGTGTCGATACCTGTGCGGCAGAGTTTGCTTCTGATACAGCTTATCTCTATTCTACTTACGAAGAAGAGTGCGAAGCGAACCCGTCTGATCGTAAAAAAGTGATGATTTTAGGCGGTGGACCGAACCGTATCGGACAAGGGATTGAGTTCGATTACTGCTGTGTTCACGCTTCCCTTGCCTTGCGTGAAGCTGGTTATGAAACCATTATGGTGAACTGCAACCCTGAAACCGTTTCGACGGATTTTGATACCTCTGACCGCTTGTACTTCGAGCCATTAACGCTGGAAGATGTGTTAGAAGTGGTGCGTGTAGAACAGCCGTGGGGTGTGATTGTTCACTATGGCGGTCAAACACCGTTAAAACTGGCAAATGCTTTACACGAAAACGGTGTGAACATTATCGGTACGTCAGCAGACAGCATTGATGCGGCGGAAGACCGTGAACGCTTCCAAAAAATCCTACACGATTTGAACCTAAAACAACCGGCTAACCGCACGGCTCGCAATGCACAAGAAGCGGTAGCATTGGCAAATGAAGTGGGTTATCCGTTGGTAGTTCGCCCGTCTTATGTACTTGGCGGACGAGCAATGCAAATCGTCTATAACGATGAAGAATTGAACAAATATATGCGTGAAGCGGTGTCTGTGTCTAACGACAGCCCGATCTTGCTCGACCATTTCTTGAACAATGCGATTGAAGTCGATGTGGACTGTATCTGTGACGGCGAAAACGTGGTAATCGGCGGTATTATGCAACACGTTGAACAAGCAGGGATCCACAGTGGCGACTCGGCGTGTTCTCTGCCTGCCTACTCGTTAAGCGGTGAGATCCTCGATGAAATTCGCAGACAGACCAAAGAAATGGCATTTGCTCTTGGAGTTAAAGGCTTAATGAACGTACAGTTTGCGGTACAAAATGATGTGGTATATGTTCTTGAAGTAAACCCTCGTGCCAGCCGTACCGTGCCGTTTGTGAGCAAAGCGACAGGTCAGCCGTTAGCCAAAATCGCCGCACGAGTAATGGCAGGGGAAAGCCTTGCGGAACTCAATGCCCTTGAAGAAGTGATCCCACAAAAATACTTCGTCAAAGAAGCGGTGTTCCCATTCATCAAATTCCCGGGGGTAGATACGATTTTAGGCCCTGAAATGCGTTCGACAGGGGAAGTAATGGGCGTGGGCGAAACCTTTGCCGAAGCCTTCTTTAAAGCACAACTAGGGGCAGGGGAACGTATTCCAAGAACAGGAAAAGTGTTCTTATCGGTAGATAACAACGATAAACCTCGCTTACTCGATGTGGCAAAACGCCTACAAGAGCAAGGCTACGGCTTATGTGCAACGCTCGGTACAGCAAAATTCTTGCGTGAAAACGGCGTGGCGGCTCAAATCGTCAATAAAGTGCGTGAAGGCAGACCACATATCGTAGATGCGATTAAAAACGGCGAAATTGCGATGGTGATCAATACTGTAAACGGCGAGCCTGAAATCATTGCCGACAGCCACTCAATCCGCCGCACCGCACTGCAACAACGTGTGCCTGTCTATACCACAATTGCTGGGGCTGATGCGATTTCCGAAGCGGTGAAACATATCAATGAATTCGATGTGTATTCGGTGCAAGAGTTACATCAAGGGCTGAAATATTAGTCTAGTTGTTATTATCCCCTTTCTTAAGCGGTGAGATATTTTACAAAAAGTATCTCACCGCTTTCTTATTTGTATAATTTATATGTAAATTATTGACGATTGTTTAGCCACATAAAACAACAATTATTTACAAACATGGTTTTTTTACATAAGATCTAATTAAGAATTGTTATCAACAAATAAGTTCAATCAGAAATCCACTTACCATAAGACGTTTATGAATTCACTTTTTTCTAGATTTTTCATTATGTTAGTTGTTTCTATACTCCATTTGGGACTGCTATTTTTACTTTCTAAATTTTATTGGAAGCCGACTGATACTTTCTTTGGTGGTATGGAAAATTTACAAATGGTTGAAGTTAATTTAGGAAATGAAACACCTACCGAAATCCAATTGAATCCAAGCGCCGAACCTGAGGCGATAGAAATACCAACACAAATCTTAAGTACAGAAGTAACAAACGTAATCCAAGCAGATTTGGAACAAAAGGTGAAAGAGCCTGAAAAACCTAAGCCGGAGAGAAAAAAAGCATCTGAAAAAAATGTTAAAAAAGTAGAGAAAAGAAAAGACTTGGTACAAAACTCTAAAGTTGAAAAAAATATTTCTGCAAATCAAGCGACAAGTGTTCACTCAAAAGGTAATCCTAATGGAAGTCAAGGTCGTAAATCGGAGATTGGAAATGCCAAAGTTGATGCTTCACTGGGAGCCGGCTATGGAAATGCTATGCGAGGACGATGTTCGGATATATCAGACGAGTCTGATGATATGGGGAGTGTGAAATTAAAAGTCATAATTGGTATTAACGGTAAAGCGACACAGGTGGAAATATTATCATCTTCGGGCATTAAACGCTTAGATAATCAAGCAACTCGAATGGCATCAGGACATATTTATCAACCGGCCAAACTGAATGGTAATACGATTGTTGGCAGTGTTATTTTTAGTATTCATTTTAAATGTGGGGCGACAGCCTAAATTCTTTGAGGTAATTAATTTATGAATTTAATTCAGCTTATTCAACAACAAGATATTGTACTTTCTATCTCTTTTGGTGTTTTAGTTTTAATGAGTATTTTATCTTGGAGTATTATATTTATTCGTTTAATCAGTATGATTGGTGTAAAGAAAAATAATCAACAAAGTTTCCATTTAGTGAAATCGGCTGAAAATATTCCTCAAGCCGAGCAATATATTCAAGACAAGCGGTCTGAAATTGCAAAAATTTTGCAAAGTACTTTCAGACAGTGCGAACTATATCGATCTAAAGGAAAAGGTCACTTATCCCATCAACTTCCCTTTAAAGATTTTTTAACATTACATTTGCGTAACACTATCACGCAATCCCTACGTAGATATGATAGTGGTTTGGTTGTTCTTGCTTCGATTGGTGCTGTAGCGCCTTTTATTGGATTGTTTGGTACGGTCTGGGGCATTTTTAATGCGTTGATGGATATTAGCCAACAAGGTCAGGTCAGTATTGCAACAATATCCGCTCCAATAGGTGAAGCTTTAGTGGCAACCGCAATGGGATTATTTGTCGCTATTCCTGCTGTGCTTGCTTATAACTTGATCTCTCGTCTTAATCGTAACCTTTCTCAAGACTTGGATCATTATGCAAATGAATTATTTATCTATTTATTACATCACTATGAGGGAAATAAATAATGGCATTCGGATCTTTTAATAAAAATGAAAATTCAGTAATGTCGGAAATTAATGTCACCCCATTAGTTGATGTAATGTTGGTGTTATTAATTATTTTTATGATTACGATGCCGATATTAACGCAATCTATTCCGCTTGAACTACCGACAGCCAATGTTGAAAAAAAAGAAGAGCCTAAAGATATTTTTAGAGTAGCCATTAATCCGACAGGAATTTATTTAGGTGAAACATTAGTTAATAAAGAAGAATTAAGACAGGCTCTTTTAATAAAATCTCAAGAAAATAAAAACACCATTGTTGCTATTTCTGCAGATATTTCTGTTGAATATCAACATATCGTGACAGTTCTTGAATTAGCCCAAAATGCAGGACTAACTAAAATTGGTTTTGTTACTCAACCTAGTAAATAAATGCATACTTTTTATTATTGGAGGCAATATGCGTTTTAAATTTAATCCTTATGCCTTAGTGCTGATTTCTACTTTTCTTATGTCTTGTTCAGGAGGAAAGGGAAGCTTTGATTTGGAAGATGTTCAACCTCGGAAACTTGATGAAAAGCCGAAAACGGTTTATCAGGATGAGGAAACTCAAAAAAAAGAACAAGAAAAATTAGGGGAATTGTTGGAGCCTGCTTTAGGCTATGTCGCAAAAGTTCCGGTAAATGCTTTGGGCATAAGAAGTACCGAAATTTCAGAAATTAAGCCTATCACTGATGAAGATCTGTCCTACATTCCGAATGAAAAAGAATTAAACGCAGTTGCTTATGAAAATTACGGGTGGGTAGTGACCAAACCTAATGATAAAACAATGAATTTTGTTCGCTCAGGATATGTTGTTGATGTTGAACATTATGGCACTAGAGATAAGGGGTATGTTTATTATAAAGGAATTAATCCCTCGAAAGAACTTCCTCAAGGTGTGGTCGTTATTTATCAGGGAGAGTGGGATTTTACCTCTGACGCAAATTTGGATGCCAATAGACCAAATCATAATCCTGAATTTTATGGATATGGTGTTGGTAAGCAGTCTGGTGTCACTTCGGCTGATGCGAAACAAAGAATTTACAATTCTAAATTTGAGGTAGATTTTTCGGCTAAAAAATTACATGGTCAGTTGAATACAAAAAATAAGGTCAATGATGAAGATAAACTCCGTTACGAAATCACGGCAGATATTAGTGGAAACCGATTTAGAGGAAAAGCAATAGCCGCAGATAAAGAAGATCATATCTTAGGTAAAGATTCCGATAATTTGGAAGGCGGATTTTACGGTTCTAAAGCAGAAGAGATGGCAGGAAAATTTATTACGAATGATAAGTCTCTATTTGCGGTCTTTTCAGGTAAGCGAAGTAACGAAACAGTCGAAACAACGAGAATTATTGATGCTTCCAAAATTGACTTAACGAATTTTGAGGCTTTAGATCTAAATAGTTTCGGCAACGCTTCGGTTCTTATTCTCGATGGTAGAAAGATTGAACTGACGGATTCATCTTCAGACTTTAAGAACAAACAGTCCGTTGATGTCAATGGTAAAACGATAGTTACGGTTACTTGTTGTAGCAACTTGGAATACATGAAATTTGGGCAAATTTGGCAGGAAGAGGACGATCAAAAGACCACAGGTAACAGCTTGTTTTTGCAGGGAGAACGTACTCAAACAGAAAAAATGCCGACCAACAATAGCTACAAATATATTGGTACTTGGGATGCTTTGGTATCAAAAGAGACCAACTGGATTGCGGAGGCAGATAATAATAGAAACTCAGGATATCGCGCCGAATTTGATGTTAATTTCGGTGATAAAAAAATCGATGGGAAATTATTTGATAAAGGGGGGATCAATCCGGCTTTTACTTTAGATGCCAAAATTCATGATAACGGTTTTAACGGTTATGTAAAAACATCCGCAACAGGTATCCAATTAGACCCGGGTTCTACGCGTTATGAAAATGCCATATTTGACAATATAGATGTGAAAGGTGGATTTTATGGACCAAACGCAGGTGAGTTGGGCGGACAATTCCATCATAAATCCGAATATGGCAGTGTTGGTGCTGTCTTTGGAGCAAAACGTCAAATCGAGAAATAATAGGAGATTTATGATGAGTAATAAATTAAGTCTAATTAGTCTTGCTGTAATCGGTTTTATTAGCGCACAAAGTTATGCAGAACAGGCAGTACAGTTAAATGATGTTTATGTCACAGGCACTAAAAAGAAAGCCCACAAAAAAGAAAATGAAGTCACAGGCTTAGGAAAAGTTGTCAAAACCTCAGAATCCTTAAGTAAAGAACAGGTACTGGGTATACGAGATCTCACTCGTTATGAGCCGGGAATTTCAGTAGTTGAACAAGGACGTGGCGCAACGACCGGTTATTCTATTCGTGGTGTTGACAGAAACCGAGTGGGGCTTGCGTTAGACGGATTACCACAAATTCAATCCTACGTAAGCCAATATTCCCGTTCATCCAGTGGCGCAATCAACGAGATAGAATACGAAAATGTTCGCTCAATTCAAATTAGCAAAGGGGCAAGTTCATCTGAATTTGGTAGCGGTTCTTTAGGCGGTTCTGTTCAATTTCGCACCAAAGAAGCAGGCGATATTATTAAGCCCGGACAATCTTGGGGTCTTGATACTAAAAGTGCTTACAGCAGTAAAAATCAGCAATGGATGAATTCCGCCGCATTTGCCGGTACGCATAATGATTTTGATGCATTGGTAATTTACACCCATCGAGATGGAAAGGAGACGAAAGCACATAAAGATGCGGAAAACCGTTCTAAGAATATTTATCGGGTCGCTCTTGCGGAAAATACCCCTCAAGACAGCAATTGGTTTTTAGTTAAAAATGACTGCCCAACTTTAAATTGTGAACCACGGCAGACAAGCAGAGTTGCATATGATGATCAAAAGTATGTTATTGAGCCGCTTAATGCAAAGGAATATACCGGCGAACAACGTGCTTTACCTGATCCACTTAAATATACATCGGATTCTTGGTTAGTTAAATTAGGTTATGCTTTTTCACCAAAACATTATATTTCCGGGGTTTATGAACATAGCAAACAACAATACGATACCCGTGATATGACATATGCGGCATATTGGCAACCATCCGATCTACGTATGAACAGCGGTAACTGGTATTCAATGAATAATGCACGGGGCTTATATCGTAATAATGTTCTTGATGGAGTAGCAACAGACTTTTTCACAGAAGAAGGCGTAAAATCCTCGTACGGTTTACGTTGGGCAAAAGCCCGTTTTATTGATGAATGGCATACAAGACATCGTATAGGTACTTTATACCGCTATACCAATCAAAGTGAAAATCGTCTTATTGATGGGTTATCTTTGAGTTTCGATCAACAAAAAATTGATGTATCTACCCGGTTAAGAGAAAACAACTGCTCGGAATATCCGACAATAGATAAAAACTGCCGAGCTACAATTGACAAACTTTGGTCATCAACAATGCGTGAACAAAGTACCTATACTGAAAAACATAATACGATTCAACTTTCTTTAGATAAAACCGTACAAACAACATTAGGAAAACATCAATTGAATCTATTATTGGGTTCAGATCGCTTTCATTCCTTATTGGAACGTCACGAAATTTTAAGAGCGTTTTCAGTAGGAACTTGGCAGCGTATTAGCGGTAATGGTTATAAAGCGACACCTTATATCTATGAGCTAAAGGATCAAGATATTTATACCCAAAATACCTGTGATTACACCGGTAACATTGCAGGTAGAGTCGATTGTTCTACACGGAAAATTAAAGGACATAACCACTATATCGCATTACGTGATAATTTTGCGCTTACCCAATACCTTGATATCGGGTTAGGCTATCGTTATGACACACATAAATTCCAAGCCAATAATCAATGGGCAGCAAGCGGAAATTATAAAAATAGCGCATGGAATGTGGGTATTGTTGTCAAACCCACTAATTTCCTTTCATTTTCTTACCGCGCATCGTCAGGATTTAGAGTACCTAGCTTCCAAGAACTGTTTGGCTTACGTTATGACGGAGCAACTCTCGGTTTAAGTGACGCTTACCAAAAGCCGGTTAAACTTTCCCCGGAGAAATCCGTAAATCAAGAGGTTGCAATCACACTTAAAGGTAATTTTGGAATTGTTGAAACAAGTTATTTTAAAAACGATTACAAAAATCTTATTGCTCCCGCCGAGTTAGTCGGGCAAGCACAATCAACCATTAACTATTTTAATGTGCAGGATATTAAATTAAGCGGCATTAACCTTGTTGGTAAGTTAGATTGGAATGGCATATTCAATATTATCCCGGAAGGTTTTTACACAACCTTAGCCTATTCCAAAACTAAAGTGGAAAATGTGAATAATTATGCCGGATATATGAATATCCGCTCTCCATTGTTGGATACCATTCAACCAGCTCGTTATGTTGTAGCCGTCGGTTATGATCAGCCTGATGAACAATGGGGTATCAATTTAACAATGACGCATTCTAGCGGTAAAAATCCTGATGAATTACGCGCAAAAGAGCAAGTCGGCTTTGCCACTTACGAACGCACAGCGACGACAAAACGCACGCACTCTTGGCAAACCTTTGATTTAACCGGTTATTTCTCACCTTGGAAACACATAACGATTAGAGCCGGTGTTTATAACTTAATGAATTATCGTTACACCACTTGGGAATCATTACGCCAATCCTCAATAAATGCGATTCATCAGCATACAAACGTAAAAGATTACGCAAGATATGCAGCACCGGGGAGAAACTATGTTTTAAGTCTAGAAATGAAATTCTAAGTTGCAATAGAAAAGGTTGCTAATATTTCAAATAAATATCAGCAACCTTTTTGTCCGTTATGCCTCTTTAATAGGCAGCTAAACGATATCTAATAATTCCACTTCAAAAATTAACGTGCTAAACGGCGGAATTGACGCACCAGCACCACGCTCACCGTAAGCAAGGTTATGTGGAATAGTTAAACGCCATTTTGAACCCACAGGCATCATTTGTAACGCTTCAACCCAACCTGCAATCACGCCTGTGACCGGGAACTCTGCCGGTGTACCACGTTTCACTGAGCTGTCAAATACTGTACCGTCGATTAATGAACCCGTATAGTGAACACGTACTTTATCTGTTTTCGCAGGTACTTTACCTGTACCTTCCACTAATACTTCATACTGTAAACCGCTTTCTGTTTCTTTCACAGACGGGTGTTTTTTATTCTCTTCTAAGAACGCTTTACCTTCTGCAGCTAATGCTTCAAAGGCTTTTGCTTGTTCCGCTTCAGCACGTTGAGATAACTCTTGTAACGCTTTGGTTACTTCATTCAAATCTAATGCAGGTGGGTTTTGATTTAATACATCAAAAATCCCTTTGACCACTGCTTCCGGTTCAACGTCTAAACCACTACCTAATAATTGCTGACCGATTTGTAAACCGATACCGTAACCGCCTTTTGCTTCAACGCTTTCTAATTTCACTTGTTCTAAATTTAAAGACATGATGTTTTCCTATTTGTTAAAAAGACTTGCCTTATATGGAGCTAAATTCACAGATTACAAGTACAAGCGGTCGGATTTTGGCAAAAATTTGCAAATTTCAGGTATAATCTGCCCGCTTGTTTAAACTAAAAGGAATACAAAATGCAAAACCCAAAAGATGATGTACTTTATGCCCCTGTTGAATGGCTAGATTGTAGCGAAGGTTATACGGATATTCTGTATCATAAATCGGCTGACGGTATCGCTAAAATCACCATCAACCGCCCTGAAGTGCGTAATGCGTTCCGTCCGCAAACGGTGAAAGAGATGATCCAAGCGTTTTCTGACGCACGTTTTGATGAAAAAATCGGTGTGGTTGTCTTAACAGGTCAAGGCGAAAAAGCGTTCTGTTCCGGTGGTGACCAAAAAGTGCGAGGTGACTACGGCGGTTATAAAGATGAAAGCGGTGTACATCACTTAAACGTATTGGATTTCCAACGTGATATTCGTAGCTGTCCGAAGCCTGTGGTGGCAATGGTCGCGGGTTATGCGATTGGTGGAGGTCACGTTTTACATATGCTTTGTGATTTAACCATTGCCGCAGAAAATGCGATTTTCGGTCAAACAGGTCCTAAAGTGGGTTCATTTGATGGCGGCTGGGGTGCAAGCTATATGGCGCGTATCGTTGGGCAGAAAAAAGCACGTGAGATTTGGTTCTTATGCCGTCAATATGATGCGAAAGAAGCCTTAGAAATGGGATTGGTTAATACCGTTGTGCCTTATGCAGATTTGGAAAAAGAAACGGTGCGTTGGTGTCGTGAAATGTTACGCAACAGCCCGATTGCATTACGTTGCTTAAAAGCGGCGTTAAATGCAGACTGTGACGGACAAGCTGGCTTGCAAGAATTAGCCGGCAATGCAACGATGTTGTTCTATATGACGGAAGAAGGTCAAGAAGGTCGCAATGCGTTTAATGAAAAACGTGCACCTGATTTTAGTAAGTTTAAGCGTAATCCGTAATCGGATGACTATCGAGAATTTGCAAAAAATCGAAAAATAAAGGTATAACGGACAATTTTGATGAGAGCATACGGCATACAAAAACATATGCCGTTGATAAAGCTTAAAGCCTTGTACTACAAGGCTTTAGGCATAGTAGACAAAATGGTTGCTAATTTCGTGAAAACTATGCCTATATGACAAAGTGGTTGCTAATGAATATTTTTAATTATTCTTAGCAACTCTTTTTATTTAAAAAATCCTTTATAAACATAATCTTATGCCTTTT
>JBGXMX010000103.1:0-11943 GCA_041809245.1 Glaesserella sp. | reverse complement strand
TTCGCGTTGCATCGAATTAAACCACATGCTCCACCGCTTGTGCGGGCCCCCGTCAATTCATTTGAGTTTTAACCTTGCGGCCGTACTCCCCAGGCGGTCGATTTATCACGTTAGCTACGGGCACCAAGCTTAAAGCCCAATCCCCAAATCGACAGCGTTTACAGCGTGGACTACCAGGGTATCTAATCCTGTTTGCTCCCCACGCTTTCGCACATGAGCGTCAGTATGTTCCCAAGGGGCTGCCTTCGCCTTCGGTATTCCTCCACATCTCTACGCATTTCACCGCTACACGTGGAATTCTACCCCTCCCTAAAATACTCTCGCGACCCAGTATGAAATGCAATTCCCAGGTTAAGCCCGGGGCTTTCACATCTCACTTAAGTCACCGCCTGCGTGCCCTTTACGCCCAGTCATTCCGATTAACGCTCGCACCCTCCGTATTACCGCGGCTGCTGGCACGGAGTTAGCCGGTGCTTCTTCTGTGACTAACGTCAATGTAGTGCTCTATTAAAACACCACCCTTCCTCATCACCGAAAGAACTTTACAACCCGAAGGCCTTCTTCATTCACGCGGCATGGCTGCATCAGGGTTCCCCCCATTGTGCAATATTCCCCACTGCTGCCTCCCGTAGGAGTCTGGACCGTGTCTCAGTTCCAGTGTGGCTGGTCATCCTCTCAGACCAGCTAGAGATCGTCGGCTTGGTCAGCCTTTACCTAACCAACTACCTAATCCCACTTGGGCTCATCTTATGGCAGGTGGCCAATAGGTCCCACCCTTTCGTCTCTCGACACTACGCGGTATTAGCGACAGTTTCCCGTCGTTATCCCCCTCCATAAGCCAGATTCCCAAGCATTACTCACCCGTCCGCCACTCGTCAGCAAGAAAGCAAGCTTTCTCCTGCTACCGTTCGACTTGCATGTGTTAAGCCTGCCGCCAGCGTTCAATCTGAGCCATGATCAAACTCTTCAATTCAAAAAGTTTAATCGCTCAATATGTACTGACTATAAAAAATCACGACTGAATTTCTTCAATCTTTATGAATTTCAAGTTAAGCACTTATCAAGACTTCAAAATTAAAAAATATTTTCAAACAAAGTCAATCAACAAGTGCCCACACAGATTGTCTGATAAATTGTTAAAGAGCAAAAAAGAACGACGCACCGTTAAATTTAATCACTTCACAACAGTGCGTCGTTGTGTGGGGCGCATTATAGAGATTTTAGAATTCCGCGCAAGCGATTTTTGCAAATTTTTTGAAAAAAATGACCGCTTGTTGAAAAACAATTCAGTTTGGCTGAATTTTTGGCAACAAGCGGTCGTTTTTTCTCAAAAATCTGCAAATTATGTTATGCAATGATAAATGAGCTGTTATCAAGCGCCGTTAAAGGACTTTCTAACGTTGCAAAATGTACTGCACTTTCTGCACCGTTTGCATCTCTGTCATAACTTAAATGACCCGTCGTAGAATCATACTTAATGTAATCGTTGATATTCTCTATCGTCGTTAAGCTAGTAAAAACTTCACGGGAAAGCTCAATGCGGTCTTCGGCTTTGAAATCAATAATATCGATTTTGCCATTCAATGCACTATTGAACACAAAGGTATCCGTACCGTCACCGCCGACTAAAGTATCGGCACCAAATCCGCCGACCAGTCGGTCATCACCGACTCCACCGGTTAAGGTATTACCGATATTATTGGCTACCAACATGTTATTTAGGGTATTTCCCGTTGCTTTTGTTGCGGTAGTTCCAATCAAGATAACATTTTCTACATGCTCAGCACCTTCAAGACTGATATCAGCTAAGCTATACACCGTATCATTACCTTCACCTTCCTGTTCTAATACCGCATCAGCCGCACTGTCTAAGACAAAAGTATCATCACCTAAGCCACCGACTAAGATATCATCGCCTAATCCGCCGTCTAAATAATCATTGCCCGCACCGCCATCAATCGTATCATTACCTGCGCCGCCGTAAATATTATTATTCGCTACGTTACCTGTTAAAGTATCCTTGAATTCAGACCCGACAAGGTTCTCAATTTGTGTGCCATAACCGATAAAGGCTTGACCTTCAGTGTATTCATTAAAGGTAGTCGTACCTAGCTTAATCCAAGAAGTATCCGTCACTTGTGCATTAGCTGCCAATCCAAAATACTCTTGGATTGTATAGCTTTTTGTTCCTTCCACCACTAAGTTTTGCTCACGGGTTTCGCCCACATAAATCCAAGAGCCAGGGGTGAGGTTCACATTCACACCTTGTGTTTCCTTAGAGGCATCAAAGGTATCTACACCCGCACCATCCCAAATATAGATATCGCCGTCTGCCGCATATGAGTTATAGGCTTTAAAGCTGTAGACATCATTACCTGAGCGAGCTTCTTTATTGACACCGAATTGATGATGTAGATATGCAATATCAAACATACGTAATGTTTTTAGATTGAAATAACGTCCGTTATCTACACCAAAACGATACGACATATTCGTAAACTCAAGCGTTTCTTCTTTCTGATAAGCACCTGTAAACGTTGGAGAGGAATGTCCCATACCGAGTGTATGCCCGATTTCATGTAATGCCGTATAGAATGGGAAATTCAAGCCTGAACGATCGTATGCAATACCGCCATTCCATACTAAGTTATACCCCGGCCATGCATACGCTGCTGATCCTGAAAGGCTGCCATCAAATGCCGCAACATAGATATTCGTATCCGCCGCCGCTTGTGTATCCACTTCAACGAATTTCACATTGATATATTTCTCGATCTCTTTATAGGCATTACGTATATCGGTTTTAAAATTCCCATGATAAGTATCAGGATCCTTGTAACTACCCGCTTTGATTGGCAATTCACGCATTGACTCAATACCCGCAGCACGTTCTTCTGCCGTCACAAAATGGTAGGTATAGGTTAATGGTGTATCCTTGCCCCCTAATACCGTATTGACCGCACTCGTTACACTACCCAATTTCTGAATAAAATAAGGGAAGTTATAGCCCTCTGTTGAGTGGTCATTATTAATCGTTGCCGGCGGTTGAGCTTGAGTGATCACATGCGTACCACTCACCGTTCCTGTACTAATGATATTTTCAACATCAAATACCTGAACAGAAGCACCGTTTGAATCTACTGTTGTTAAGGTTGCAGTGACTTCGTTCGCCTTCGCTAAAACAGATTTATCCACCATCACAGAGAATAGATTGCCCGCTTGTACCGTAGTGTCATAACTCTGATCACCTACCTTGACCACAATCTTATCACCCACATTGACTGACACGTCATCAGATGAAGTCACCGTACCACTGACTTCTACTTGAGCTTCGGCTTGATAGTTTACTTTATAACTTGTTGCCGTTTCTTTTGTTAAATATGGACTATCAAAGGTAACTGCTTTGACTGTTGGTGTGATTGCACCGTAACTCATGGCAACCGAATAAGTGCCATCCTCCTTGGCTGTAATACGATACACATTATTATGAAGGTCTTGGTTAGCCCAGCTTCCGCTTGCAACAGGGAAACTAATACTGACCGCTTGACCGTTTAATGCTTTAAGCTCACTGGCCGGAATATCGATAAAGAACTGCTTATTATGAAAACCTGCACTGTAAACCTTACCGCCAATGGTTACATCGACTTGGTGTAAGCGCTTGTCATTCATACCTACGGCATAATCTCCCTCAAACTCCACCGCACCCTTAATACGTACAAGCGGATCAACATCGCCCATGTTAAAACTAAAATCATCGATTTTGGTAATATCGATTTGTAATGGCGTTGGTTGGGTATAGGTTTCACTATCTTCCGCTGTCGCACTATTTTCTGCTGCATCTTTTGTTGTCACGCTGGCTTTAACGATATTGTAATTCGCTTTTAATAAGTCAACGGTTTTGAAATCAACGCTAAAGCCACCGTTTTTAACGGTCGTCACCATATCAACCCATTGCACACCTGAACAGGTTAAACATCCGCAAGAAACAATAACTTCATCTCCCTCAGTAGCCCCATCAACGGTACCCGTTACCGTAGTAAACTCTTGCTTAGACTCTGCCGTTGAAATATGGTTATCGCCACTAATCAGATCCAAATCAATTTTTAACGTTGGTGCTTCCAAATCTACTTCATAAGTATGCGTTACAGAACCTGTTAAATTCTGTGGTGTCACCACAGTAACTTGCAATTCGCGATTTTTTGATAATAACTCACCGCTTGCATCTACTGTAAATCTGCCGTCCGTAACTGTACCTGTCAGGGTTTGATCACCAATCACAATACTCACCACTGAGCCATTCGGCGCATCGGTTACACTCCCCTGAATCGATACCGTTTCACCTGACTCTTTAATATTGATCGTGTTATCTGCCGTAATTTGATCGATCGTCACTTGCGGCACATATTTCACTTTATCTAAAGTGTATGACTTACTTGCTTCCGCTGTCGCAGTATTGCCTGCGTTATCTTGAGTGGTTACTTGCGCTTCAATGGTTTGATGAACCACTAATGTTTTGGTATCCACCGCCACACTAAACTTGCCATCTTTTACCACCGTATTGAAGGTTGCCTCACCAATGATTAAACTCACACTATCACCGTCTTTCACATTTTTAGCTGAACCTGAAACGGTGATTGTGGTCGCCTGAGCTTCCAACACATCAATAATGTCATCCGCTGCAATCGGATCAAATGAAATCTCCGGTTTCACAGGCTCCGCAGGTGGTGTAACCGGCACCGTCGGTTGTTCGGAACTTCCCGTATTGGTATCTGTTGGCGGTGTCACGGGAACTGTTGGTTGCGTGGTACTGCCCGAATCTGTTTCTACCGATTGATTCGACTGATTGTTATTGGAATGGCTCGAGCTGCTTTTTCCCACAACCACAGCACCGGTACCAACAACAGCTAACGCCCCCAAACCAATGCCGGCAACTTGTGCCGCACTCAATGATGACACGACACTGGTAGACACCGTCGAAGAAAGCTCACTGGCAATAGCCGCATTCTCCGCTGTTGCAAACGATGCTTGAGCATCTGCTAAATACTCAATATTTTCAATAGGATAATGAAGTTGATATTCTTCCAATATTAAAGTTGGCTGCTCAACCCCTTCAACAAAAACCACTAAATCATTGCCCACGACTTTTGTTTTAACATGGGAAATTAGCTGACCGTTTTCATTGACTAATTGGTATTGAGTGCCTGCCGTTGCTTTTTTGGTAACGACTTTACCGCTATTTAGCACAAGATTTTCTACTTTATTGCCATTAATTATGCGCAAGGTAATATTTTTCATAGTAATTACTCTATCTATTATTTTTATGGGTAAAAAAACTCAAAATTTGAAGTGAAAAACGCTGCGCAGAATAATCCTAAAATTACAAAAAAGAAATATTCTTGCTAAAAATTATTCACATTTTTTAAAAGAAAAAACAAATATTGTTTATATGTAAATAGATAATATATTTATCGCTATTTATGTATAGAAACAGTAAACTAATATTTACATATAACCTAAATATTGGAGACTTTAAGATGCACAATCATTACTTTATCGGTTTAGGCGTTGCCGGCAACTTTGCCGGACATTTAGAACAAGCGGGTGAGGCCGCTGATTTTGTCAAAGTTCAAACCACCGAAGCGACTCAACCGAAAGCCATTTTCCCGTTTTACGTTCCTTGCAAAAATTTAGCCGAATCCGACCGCTTTCTGGCTCATTATCCACTCTCCCATGACACTATTAATTTCCCAAAAGATGCCGACAACCTGCAAATCGAACCGGAAGTAGCCTTAATTTGTGACATTGAGTATCAAGACAACAACGTCGTTGCATTAAAACCGACTCATTTTGCCGCTTATAACGATTGCTCTATTCGCCGTCCAAATGCGAGAAAAATTTGTGAAAAGAAAAACTGGGGAGCTAATTCTAAAGGGATTTCCGCCACCCGAATTGCATTGGATAAATTCGAACAAGGCGGAAATTTAGACCGCTACCGTATCGCCTGCTTCCACAAACGAAACGGTAAATTAACCGAATACGGCATCGACAGCCCAACGGTTGGCTACAGTTATTTCCACCAAAAACTATTGGATTGGATCATCGACCGAATGAATAACCAACCTGATCAAGATCCGATGAACAATATCTCTAACTTCCTCGCTCTCGCAAACTATCCACCCGAAGCCATTATTAGCATTGGTGCAACCCGCTACACGGATTTCGGCGAACATAACTTCCTACAAATCGGCGATACCAGCATTGTCGTGGTTTATAACGCAAAACGTTATTCCCATGAGCAGATAGTTGATATGGCGGAAAAAGAAGTCTTTGAGGAAGGGGTTTCGGCGTTGGTGCAAGCGGTCAGATAATCTAAATTTTTTGCAATTTTTTCGACGTAGATCGAAAAATTCGATCGCTAATCAGATTTTTAAATTTACTTTTCGTATAGTCGTCACATATTTTTAATTGAGGAGAAAGATATGTGGCGATTTCTTTTATTTTTTATCATCCCGATGTTATCCGCACAGCCCGTCAATTTAATGTTGTTAGAGCAATATAAAGATCAGGATGTCACCGGTTGGGTGATGAGCGAAAAGCTGGACGGCGTACGTGGATTTTGGGATGGCAAACAGTTAATCAGCCGCCAAGGTTATCCGTTTTTACCGCCCGATTACTTTACTCAAGGCTTTCCGCCCTTTGCGATTGACGGGGAGTTATTCAGCGAGCGGGGAAAGTTTGAGGAGATTTCGGCAACGGTGCGTTCCGCCTCGCCGAAAGGTTGGTATAAGCTGAAATTGCATGTCTTTGATGTACCGAATGCTGAGGGGAATTTATTTGAGCGATTAAAGGTTCTACAAAATTACCTTGCTAAACATCCCACACCTTATATTGAAATTATTGAACAGATTCCCGTTAAGGATAAAGCTCATCTAAATCAATTTTTTGAGCAAATTCAACAGCTAGGCGGTGAGGGCGTCGTGGTGCGAAATCCGAATTCACCTTACATTCAAGGGCGTTCGGCTCAAATTTTAAAACTCAAAACCGTGTTGGATGAAGAGTGTACCGTTGTCGCTCATCATAAAGGCAAAGGAAAATATGCCGACAAACTAGGGGCTGTAACCTGTGAAAATCATCGTGGGCGTTTTCGTATCGGTTCGGGCTTTTCTGATAAAGAACGGAAGAATCCGCCTGCCATCGGTAGCCTTATCACCTATAAATATCGTGGCTTAACTGAAAATGGTAAACCTCGCTTTGCGACTTATTGGCGAGTACGAACAGATCAGTAAAAACGATTTCGCAAAAAATTCGTAAAATCTGACCGCTTGTTACCACAACACATATCGGATTATTTTCAAATAAGGCGACACTCGGTGCGCCCTTATTCATTGGTATGTTATACCGTTAACAAGCGGTCTGATTTTGTAAAATTTTTGCAAATATAATTTGATTTAAATTATAGAAATGCCAATAAAATTGATCTACAGTGCGAAAGAATTTCATCTTCGGAGAACTTTCTATGACCAATACCGAACTGATTACGGAAGGCATTAATCTGATGTTTGTCGGAATGGGATTTGTGATGTTATTCCTGTTCTTGCTGATCCTCGCCATTCAACTGATGTCGAATCTGATTAATCGCTATTTTCCCGAACCACTCAAGACGGCTGAGCCATCTCAACCATCACCGCAACCTGCCATTCCTAATGATTTAGAACGCTTACGCCCTGTTATTGTGGCAGCCATTGCACACCACCGCCGTACTCAAGGACTCAAATAAGAGGATTACAAAATGACTATTCAACCGAAAAAAATTGCTATCACAGATGTTGTTTTAAGAGATGCTCACCAATCATTATTTGCGACACGTTTGCGCTTAGAGGATATGTTGCCGATTGCTAAAGAGCTTGATGAAATTGGATATTGGTCATTGGAAGCATGGGGTGGAGCAACGTTTGATGCTTGTATTCGTTTTTTAGGGGAAGATCCTTGGGTGCGCTTGCGTGAATTGAAAAAAGCGATGCCGAAAACACCATTACAAATGCTACTACGTGGACAAAATTTATTAGGTTATCGCCATTATGCCGATGATGTAGTCGAACGCTTTGTCGATCGCTCCGTGGCAAACGGCATGAGTGTTTTCCGTGTGTTTGATGCAATGAACGACCCACGCAATATGAAATGCGCGCTACAAGCGGTGCGAAAATACGGTGGACATGCACAAGGTACGTTAAGTTATACCACCAGCCCCGTTCATACGACACAAACTTGGCTGGATGTCACCGAGCAGTTACTTGAAATCGGCATTGATTCATTAGTGATTAAAGATATGTCGGGTATTCTTACCCCAATGGCAGCTTATGATTTAGTTAAAGAAATTAAATCCCGTTATGATGTGGAATTACATCTACACTGCCACTCCACTACCGGTATGGCGGAAATGGCATTACTCAAAGCGATTGAAGCCGGCGTGGATGGTGTAGATACGTCCATTTCTTCCATGAGTGGCACTTACGGACACCCTGCAACCGAAGCGTTAGTCGCAACCTTACAAAATACCCCTTATGATACGGGGTTGGATATTCCGCAATTAGAAAAAATTTCCGCTTACTTCCGTGAAGTTCGTAAAAAATACCATGCGTTTGAAGGGCAATTAAAAGGCGTGGATAGCCGTATTTTAGTCGCTCAAGTACCGGGTGGAATGCTCACTAACTTGGAAAGTCAGTTAAAACAGCAAAATGCATCGGATAAATTAGACTTGGTGTTAAAAGAGATCCCTGAAGTGCGTAAGGATCTCGGTTATATCCCGCTAGTCACCCCAACTTCACAAATTGTCGGTACGCAAGCAGTGATTAACGTATTAATGGGCGAGCGTTATAAAAATATTGCGAAAGAAACAGCGGGTATCTTAAAAGGCGAATACGGACGCACACCTGCACCGGTCAATGCCGAATTACAAGCCCGAGTGTTAGAAGGTAAAGCGCCGATTACCGATCGTCCAGCCGATCATCTTGCCCCTGAAGTTGAAAAATTAACGGCTGAAATTACCGCTCAAGCCAAAGAAAAAGGCATTAAATTAGCCGAAAACAGCATTGATGATGTGTTGATTGTTGCGCTCTTCCAACAAGTCGGTTGGAAATTCTTGGAAAATAGAGGTAATCCAGCGGCATTTGAACCAGCTCCAACCAAAGAAAGCGCTAAACCTGTGACACCAAAAGCAGAAAAACCGACAGCACAAGCAGCGGGTTCTGCGGTTTATACCGTTGAATTAGAAGGCAAAGCCTTTGTGGTGAAAGTCAGTGAAGGGGGTGATATCAGCAATATTGCTCCGGTAGCTTCGCCTGCACCAGCTCAACCAGCTGCTCCGGTTGCAAATTCTGCGCCACAACCGACCGCTTGTAGTAACGGCGAACCGGTCAATGCACCGATGGCAGGAAATATCATTAAAGTTGTAGTAAGTGAAGGGCAACAAGTTGCAGAAGGTGATGTATTACTCATCCTTGAAGCGATGAAAATGGAAACCCAAATCTGTGCGGTAAAAGCCGGAACAGTACAAGGCATTAAAGTGAAAGCAGGCGATGTGGTCGGCGTGGGTGATACGCTTATGCAAATCGCCTAGGGGGAAATATGGAAAGTTTGTCAGCATTAATTCAAGGCATGGGGATCATGCACCTTGAGCTAGGGCAAGCCATTATGATTGCCATCAGTCTCTTGTTGCTGTGGCTCGCCATCGCCCGACAATTTGAACCGCTGTTGCTGTTGCCTATTGGGTTCGGGGGCTTGCTCTCGAATATTCCCGAAGCAGGTTTAGCGATGACGGCTCTTGATAATTTGCTTCATCACGGCACGACTCAGCAACTTGCGATGGTCGCAGAAAAATTGGGTAGTCAAGTCGATCCAAATGCCATTAAGGAAGCATTAGGTTTAGCCCTGCCATCAGTTCGTCATGAACTTGAAGTTCTTGCGGGAGATTTTGGGTACACATCCGGTGTGTTAGCCCAATTCTATCAAGTGGCAATCGGATCAGGTGTAGCACCTCTTGTGATCTTTATGGGCGTCGGTGCGATGACTGATTTTGGTCCTTTACTTGCGAATCCGAAAACCTTACTGCTTGGTGCAGCCGCTCAGTTTGGGATTTTTGCGACTGTACTGGGTGCTGTGGGATTAAACTGGCTTGGCATTATTGATTTCACTCTGCCACAAGCTGCGGCAATCGGTATTATCGGTGGTGCGGACGGCCCGACAGCCATTTATCTTGCAAGTAAACTGGCACCCGAATTATTAGGTGCAATCGCTGTTGCAGCCTATTCCTACATGGCGCTGGTGCCGTTAATTCAACCGCCAATTATGCGTGCGTTGACGACTGAACAAGAGCGTAAAATCAAAATGGTACAGATGCGCAATGTCAGTACCAGAGAGAAAGTATTGTTCCCGATTGTGTTATTGGTTTTAGTCGCATTGCTATTACCGGATGCCGCTCCACTGTTGGGAATGTTCTGCTTTGGGAACCTCATGCGTGTTAGTGGTGTGGTAGAACGTTTAAGTGATGTCGCCCAGAACTCTCTGATTAATATGGTTACCATCTTCCTTGGACTGTCCGTTGGCTCTAAATTAGTGGCAGATAAATTCCTACAACCGCAGACGTTAGGCATTTTAGCCCTAGGCATTATTGCCTTTGGTATTGGTACCGCAAGCGGTGTGATTATGGCGAAAATCATGAATCGCTTCAGTAAGACACCGATCAACCCTTTGATTGGTTCGGCGGGTGTCTCTGCCGTACCAATGGCTGCCCGTGTTTCAAATAAACTTGGGCTTGAGGCTGATAAACAAAACTTCCTATTAATGCATGCTATGGGACCAAATGTCGCTGGCGTCATTGGGTCAGCCATTGCGGCAGGGGTAATGTTGAAATATATTGCTGTGCTACAGTAATAAACAAAGGTAACATTTAGCCGCCTCAGATTATGATGGCGCTCATTTGTAACGAGTGCCTTTTGTCACATTTGATGGTGTGTTTCAGCACACGTTAAAAACGTGCGCTATCGAAAGTCAATAACCACCGTAAGATGGCGCTCGTTTGTAACGAGTGCCTTTTGTCGCATTTGATGGTGTGTTTCGGCACACGTTAAAAACGTGCGCTATCGGAGATAAAACGGCAAAAATAAACCCACCTTTGACAGAAGGTCTGAAAAGGTGGGTTTGTCATCAGTCTGAGGCGACATTTAGTCGCCTTTGTTCCGTTTTCTTATGCGTAATACATTTCAAATTCCACCGGGTGTGGAGTCATATTTAAGCGCTCAACTTCTTTACGCTTCATTGAAATATAGGTATCAATAAACTCTTTGCTGAACACGCCGCCTTGGGTTAAGAACTCGTAATCTTTTTCAAGATTATCTAACGCTTCGCCTAATGAGCTTGAAACCGCAGGAATTTCTTTTAGCTCTTCCGGTGGTAAATCGTATAAGTTTTTATCCATCGCATCGCCCGGATGAATTTTATTGATCACACCGTCAATACCCGCCATTAATAATGCGGCAAAACATAAATACGGGTTAGCAAGCGGATCCGGGAAACGGGCTTCAACACGGGTTGCTTTCGGGCTTGTTACAGCCGGAATACGAATAGATGCTGAGCGGTTACTTGCCGAATAAGCTAACAATACAGGTGCTTCAAAGCCCGGTACTAAGCGTTTGTATGAGTTGGTTGATGGGTTGGTAAACGCATTCAGTGCTTTAGCGTGTTTAATGATACCGCCGATATAGTACAGTGCGGTTTCAGATAAACCGGCATATTTATCACCCATAAAGATATTTTTGCCGTCTTTGCTTAATGACATATTACAGTGCATGCCGGAGCCGTTATCACCGGTAAACGGTTTTGGCATAAAGCAGGCGGTTTTGCCATGTTCTAGCGCTACGTTTTGCACCACATATTTATAGATTTGGG
>JBGXMX010000102.1:0-7105 GCA_041809245.1 Glaesserella sp. | reverse complement strand
CTCTACCAACTGAGCTATTCCCGCAATTAAAAACGCTACTTGGCAGCAGCGTTTTGATGGAGTGCATTTTATTGATTTCTGTTATGCTGTCAAATAGAAATTATCAAAAAATGCGTGTTAGCCTAAAAATCATGCTTTTTTGCGCTTTTTTAGCCAACTTTAGGGGCGGTAGTAAAAAACGGTAGATGTTTTTTGACACGACCCCAAACTTAAAACAGGGATACGGTTGCTACAAACTACTTTGTCAATAATTTGGTATTCAAGTGAAATTAAAAGGACTAAGTTCTGCGGCATACAGAACTCAGTCCTTGAACTAAATGAGTCTAGCTTTTTGGAGTCAGCATACTTTGACTCACCCGTTTTTTATTTTGTTACATCAAGGGTTTAGCCCTGATATTTTTGGAACACTAAGCACGCATTCGTACCACCAAAACCAAAGCTGTTAGACATAACTGTCGTCAACTCTTTATCTTGGCGTTCTGTCACAATATTCATGCCTTGCGCTTGTTCATCTAAAGTTTCAATGTTAATGCTTGGCGCAATGAAATTATTGTCTAACATAATTAATGAGTAAATCGCTTCGTGCGCACCGGCTGCACCGAGAGAGTGACCTGTCATTGATTTGGTTGATGAAATAGCCGGTGTATTATTGCCGAACACTTCACGAATCGCACCGAGCTCTTTCACATCGCCGACCGGCGTTGATGTGCCGTGTACGTTGATATATTCGATTTCACCGTTAACGGTTGCCATCGCTTGTTTCATACAACGTACCGCACCTTCACCGCTTGGTGCCACCATATCATAACCGTCTGATGTTGCACCGTAGCCGACGATTTCTGCATAAATTTTAGCGCCGCGGGCAAGGGCGTGCTCTAATGATTCAACAACAACGACCGCACCGCCGCCGGCAATCACGAAACCGTCACGGTTTGCATCATAAGCACGGGACGCTTTAGTCGGCGTATCATTATATTTGCTGGAAACCGCACCCATTGCGTCGAATTGAGTTGCGCCTTCCCAGCATAACTCTTCCGCACCGCCTGCAAATACCACATCTTGTTTGCCCAATTGAATGAGTTCCATCGCATGACCGATACAGTGAGCCGATGTCGCACAAGCAGAACTGATACTGTAGTTTACGCCGCGAATTTTAAACGGAGTGGCTAAACAAGCAGAAGCACTTGAAGCCATGGTTTTGGTTACGGCATAAGGCCCGATACCTTTAACGCCACGCGGACCGCGTACCGCATCACAAGCTGCGACTTGTCCGCGCGCAGAGCCGATACCCGAACCAATCACTAAGCCCGTACGCTCATTTGAAATTTGCTCCTCGGTTAAACCCGAATCTTCAATCGCTTCTTTCATCGAAAGATACGCATAAGCCGCCGCATCGCCCATAAAACGGAACACTTTACGGTCGATAAGCTCTGCAGGATTTAACTTGATTGTTCCTGCCACTTGGCTACGCATACCCACTTCGGCAAATTCAGGCACAAATTCAATCCCTGATTTACCTTCACGTAACGACTCCAATACCTCTGCTTTATTATTCCCAATACTTGAAATAATGCCTAAACCGGTGATAACAACTCTTTTCATTCTATTTCCTCTGAGTTTGGTCTAAAAAATCTCGGCTATTCTACACAATTTAACCGTTCGGCTGAATCGTTAAATCTCAACAAGCGGTCAGATCCGAGCTGTTTTTTGCAATATCTGCCCACAACCGCTCACCTTATTACCTATTTCGGTAATTTTTGGCAGTTCGGACAGAAAAAACTGTTACGTTGCCCGATTACTTTCGCTTGAATCACACTACCGCAATTATGACATTCTTCCCCTTTGCGACCATAAACTTGCAGCACTTGAGCGAAATAACCCGGTTTGCCGTCTGGCTGAATAAAATCTTTAAGGGTTGTACCGCCCTGAATAATGGCTTGGGTCAACACCTGCTTAATCACCGCAGCCAACCGTTCACACTGTTTTGGAGTTAAATTTTGCGTAGCCAACTCAGGGTGAATGCCCGCCATAAACAGCGATTCGCAGGCATAAATATTACCGACACCGACAACTACGGCATTATTCATAATGAAGTTCTTTACCGCTACCGTTTTACGACGGCTTTGCTGATAGAGATATTCGCCGTTAAACGCATCTGAAAGCGGTTCAGGCCCGAGTTGTGCCAAGAGGTCCGCACTTTCGGCGTTTTCTGCCCATAACCATGCTCCAAATTTACGCGGGTCGTTATAACGTAAAATTACGCCTGATTCGGTAACTAAATCAATGTGATCGTGCTTACCTATATTATTTGGCTCGCCTTGATTCAGAATCCCTAAAGACCCCGACATACCAAGATGAATCAGAATATCGCCCCGATCGGTATGGACGATTAAGTATTTCGCACGGCGAGCAATCGTGAAGATTTTCGCCCCAGCCATTTGACTGAGCTGCTCACTGACCTGCCAGCGCAACTGTTTTTGGCGAATCACAATCTCTGCGATCGTTTCTCCCGTCAAATAAGGCGAAATACCTCGGACACTGGTTTCCACTTCGGGTAATTCAGGCATAAAAACTCCTACAAGCGGTCTGATTTTGAAAAATTTTTGCAAAAAGAAAGGTCTGCCGCTCGACAGACCTTTTTACGATAAAAAATATTACTCTTTCGGTGCAGGTGATTTTGGCAAGACTAAATTAAGAACAATCGCCACGATTGCACATAAACTAATGCCTTTGAGTGAAAACTCACCGACATTAATCAACATTCCGCCAATTCCAAAAGTCATAACCACGGATACGATACAGAGATTACGTGCCTCACCCATATCGACTTTCGCACGAATTAAGGTACTCATACCGACTGCCGCAATAGAACCGAACACCAACATCATAATACCGCCCATCACGACTCCCGGAATGGTCTGTAATAAGGCACCGACTTTTCCGCAGAATGAAATCGCAATCGCCCAGCATGCAGCCCAAGTCATCACTCTCGGATTGAAGTTTTTAGTCAACATCACCGCTCCGGTTACTTCCGCATAGGTTGTATTTGGCGGGCCGCCGACCATAGCCGCAGCGGATGTCGCCAAACCGTCCCCTAAAAGGGTGCGGTGTAAGCCGGGTTTACTTAAAAAGTTTTTACCTGTTACCGAGCTAATCGCCATAATTCCGCCCACGTGTTCAACCGCCGGCGCAAGAGCAATCGGGAGTAGGTAAAGAATTGCCTCCAATTTAAACTCCGGAGCGGTGAGTTTTGGCAGACTAAACCAAGCCGCATCATAAACAGGTTGGAAATTCACTAAGCCAAAGAACAGCGATACGATATAACCGACCACAATCGCAAACATAATCGGCACCAGCTTCATCATTCCTTTAGCAAAAACTGCGACAATTAAGGTTGTCACCAATGTAATCATCGAAACGGTTACGGCGGTTGAGTACGGGATATCGGTACCTTTACCGATTGCCATATCCACACCGACAGGCGCAAGCCCCAAACCGATAATAATGATCACAGGGCCGACCACCACCGGCGGGAATAATTTATCTAAAATCGCAACTCCTTTAAATTTAACTAAGGCAGAAAGCGCAAAATAAATCAGCCCCGAAAAGACGATTCCGCCCATTGTTGCCGGAATCCCCCACTCTTGTACGCCATATTGGATCGGTGCGATAAAGGCAAAGGAAGAAGCAAGGAAAATCGGGACTTGTCCTTTGGTACAGATTTGGAAAATTAAAGTACCGACACCTGCGGTTAATAACGCAGTATTGGGATCTAAGCCTGTAATTAACGGCATTAACACTAAGGCGCCAAATGCCACGAACAGCATTTGTAAGCCGACAAACGCCTGTTTAGGCGTGCTGATATTTTCTGTAGTCATTTTTGTTTCAACTCTCGGTTTGAATTAACATAAATGATTATCCCGCAAGATAATCGGGCGCAGATTATAGCTCAAAAAAGAACGATATTCAGCGAATTCTCACGATTTTCTCTGATCTCGGCTCAAATTTAGTACGAACAAGCGCTCTGTTTTTGCAAAAATTCTGCAAATTTGAACCGCTTGCACCAAAGCTCCGGGTTCAGTAGAATGCAGCGTTTTTTAATTTATTCATCACGAGGTATTATATGTTTGGAAAAGGTGGCTTAGGCGGCTTAATGAAACAGGCTCAGCAAATGCAAGAGCGCATGCAAAAAATGCAAGAAGAGATAGCGCAATTAGAAGTTACGGGCGAATCCGGTGCGGGCTTAGTTAAAATTACGATTAACGGTGCCCATAACTGCCGCCGTATCGAAATCGATCCGTCACTGATGGAAGATGACAAAGAGATGTTGGAAGACTTAATTGCCGCAGCTTTTAACGATGCCGTTCGCCGTGCCGAAGAAATGCAAAAAGAAAAAATGGCCAGTGTTACCGCAGGAATGCAACTGCCGCCGGGAATGAAATTTCCGTTCTAATCACGCCATTCAACCGGTTATCATAGAGGCAAATTGTTATTTGCCTCTACACATATTTATCCCATATCAACTATGCAAACCAGCCCTTTACTTGAAAATTTGATGGAAGCTCTCAGAGCATTGCCCGGTGTCGGTCCCAAATCCGCCCAACGTATGGCATACCATTTACTCCAACGCAACCGCACCGGCGGTGTCAATTTGTCCAAGGCGTTAAATGAGGCGATGACGCATATCAGTCACTGCAAATCTTGCCGTACATTTACGGAAGAAGAGGAGTGTTCGATTTGTCAAAATTATCGCCGCCAAATGAGCGGGCAACTTTGTGTGGTTGAAATGCCCGCCGATATTCAAGCAATCGAGCAAACCGGGCAATTTTCCGGTCGCTATTTCGTGCTAATGGGGCATTTATCGCCGCTAGACGGTATCGGACCTCGTGAAATAGGTTTAGATTTGCTACAACAGCGGTTGGAAAACGAATCTTTCCATGAAGTGATTTTAGCCACCAATCCAACCATTGAAGGCGACGCTACCGCCAATTACATTGCCGAAATGTGTTTGGCGCACAATATTAAAGTAACGCGTATTGCTCACGGTATTCCTGTGGGAGGGGAGCTTGAAACTGTCGACGGTACAACCCTTTCTCGCTCTTTTGTAGGACGAAGAGACGTTTCTCTTTAATAAAACCGAAATTCCCGATGATACTGACGAACTTCTACGTCAGTATCATACTTACATCGGTAATTTTATTCGCGATTGGTTTTGATCTCCTCAATCGCTTTTTGGTCGAAGAAATATTGCGTACCGCAACACTCGCACTGCATATCAATTACCCCTTGTTTTTCGGCTAACATCTCTGCAATGTCTTCTTCTGGCAGTAACAAAATCGCCGCCCCTGAACGCTCTCTTGAGCAACCACACTTAAACTCTGTGGACTGTGGTTGATAAACTTCTACCGTTTCTTCGTGGAACAAACGATAAAGCAGCTCTTCAGCAGTTAAACCGAATAACTCTTCGGCTTTGATGGTCGATGTTAAAGTGGCTAAATGATCGAAGTCGTCCGGTGAGCCTGTGCCATCTGGCACGATCTGTAATAATGTTCCACCTGCAACGGCTTTACCTTGATATTCACCCACACGGATCACAAGCTGTGTGGCGAGCTGTTCTGAACGAGCAAAATAATCTTCTAAACATTCGCTAATCGTTGGTTTATCTAATGCAATCACCCCTTGATAGCGTTCCCCGTTGTCCGGAATGATAGAAATAACCAACACGCCATTACCAATCATTTCTGTAAGTGTTGCGTTATCAGAAATATCACCTTCAACACGTGCTAAAGCACGGAATTGTTGTTGATGATTGCCATTTACCACCGCTAATTTTAATGCACCGTCACCTTGAATTTGAACGGTAATTGTCCCTTCAAATTTAAGTGTTGCCGTTAATAAGCTGGTTGCCACTAACATTTCACCTAGCAAATTTTGTACTGCTGTTGGGTAGTGGTGGGTATTTAAGGTTTCCGTAAAGGTGTCATTTAAACGAACCCATTCACCACGCACCGCACGGTTTTGAAATAAAAAGCGATAAAGTTTATCGTTATCTTGTGTGTAAGTTGTCATTAAAAATCCTTATGAAATATAAAAGCGGTGAAGACGTTCACCGCAGTTATCACGCTATATGGGGATGATTTATCAAATTACAAATCACTTTCTTGGTATTTGAACTTAATCAGATCTCGCCGCTCTTTTTTATTTGGACGACGATCGGGGTGTGGCATCGACAACGCATTTGCTTTACGAGCAAAGGCGATTTTTTCTCGCTCTTGAATACTTTTTTCCGTTTCTTGATAAAGTAGTTGTGCTTCAGGCGCACCACGTCGCTGATCGCTCAAGGCTGTGACAATAACTTCTTTTTCATCGTTACCTTGGCGTAACTTAATGGTTGCACCGATTTCAACTATTTTACTGGTTTTAGCCCGTTGCCCATTGTAATGGACTTTACCACCTTCAATCATCGCTTTTGCGATTGAACGGGTTTTGTAAAAGCGTGCCGCCCACAGCCATTTATCTAAACGTACGTCATCGTGATTTTCAGCCATTTTTCCCCCTTTTGGCACAATATTCTACCTGTTTTCTCATTCACAAGCGGTTAAAAAACAGAAAAAATTTGCAAAAAAACAGATTTCGCTGTATTCTTCGCCACCTCAATTCATGTCAAACAAATCTGAATTAACCTGTTTTAATCCAATCCAAATAACTAAATAATAATTTTCCTATGCATCTTACAGAACTAAAAAATACCCCCGTATCGGAACTTGTCCGTATCGGTGAAGAACAAATGGGGCTAGAAAACTTAGCTCGTCTACGTAAACAAGATATTATTTTTGCCATTTTGAAACAACACGCAAAAAGTGGTGAAGACATTTTCGGTCAAGGCGTGTTAGAAATCTTACCTGATGGCTTTGGTTTCCTCCGTTCTGCCGACAGTTCTTACCTTGCAGGTCCTGATGATATCTACGTTTCCCCAAGTCAAATCCGCCGTTTCAATCTTCAAACTGGTGACAAAATCGAAGGTAAAATCCGCCCACCGAAAGAAGGCGAACGTTACTTTGCATTGCTAAAAGTCGATTTAGTCAATGATGATAAACCTGAAGTT
>JBGXMX010000101.1:0-3246 GCA_041809245.1 Glaesserella sp. | reverse complement strand
GGGTGAAACGGCGTAAATCCTTTTGTGCTTCACGTTCAAAATCAGCGCTGTTAATGCGGTCGGCATCAATCAGACAGCTGAATAGAAAGCGGGTTAGGCAGCCGAGATGGAATTCTTTGATTTTAGCGTTGCTGTCCGGTTGCTTCAGAATAGCTACCAGCGGCTTTAACAGCAATTTGACCAATTCTTCATTAGCCAAACCTTCAGCCTGCCGCTTGACCGCTTCATCGGCATTTTGCTCGCATTCAGTCAAATGCGTGAGCGCGTCGTCTTTTGAAAAGCGCGTCCGCCAAACCGCCTCACCTTCGGGATTCAGGCAGTCAATTAACCCCGCCCCATGGTGCGAAGCAATACACAAACCCAATATTTGCCCGACTAATTCACCGATTCCGTTTTGCACGCCAAACTTTTTCAGACGAGCATACACCCATTGTGCACCTGCCGTTGAGTGATCGATTTTCTTACCGTTCGGCAGCGTATCTTCCACATCGACATCGGGATTCACGCCTGTGGTCGCTTTGATATACTCCTGAAACGCTTGCGAATATTTACCAAAGTCGTGCATTAAACCAAGTAATTCTCCAACTTGCCCCAAATCCAATTTATCTGCCAATATTTTTGTTATTGCCGCTGCTTCTGTTAAATGAGAGCAAAGAGTTTGTGGAACATTATCTATTTTACGAATATGTGCATAATAAGGTTTCATTGATTTTGTATCCTCAAAATATTTTCTTTTATTGTATAAAAACAATTTAAAATAATCTGAGAAAAATCTCTCACTTTTAGAGAAAAGTTAAAATAGGGGCAAACAAATATCAGCAAGATTGGCTACCAGTAAATCTTATCCGCTTTTTAACTCTACTTTAATAAAATAGCAAGCGGTCAATTTAAGCCAATTTTTTGTAAAAAATCACCATTTATTTAGATAGCATTTGAAATAAGCCAGCTCTTAAAATTAATTGACATCTCATTCAAATCCTCGCAAAATCCACACTTAATTTTAATCTTCAGGGCAGGGTGAAATTCCCGATCGGCGGTAAAGTCCGCGAGCAGAGGTAAAAACCGACGCAGGAACCGGTGAAATTCCGGTACCGACAGTGATAGTCTGGATGGAAGAAGAGCTAGAATATCTACACTCGAACACTGTTCGAGTGCTTTTCTTATGCTTTTAACGCCTTGATATCGTGAGATTTCAAGGCGTTTGTTTATTTAGCCTCAATAAAACTCCCCTCTTTAGCAAAGAGGGGCAGGGGAAGATTTGGTAGAAGTAGATAACGAAGAAAATAATGGATAAGACATTTTTATCTAGTATTTTTTGACTATTTACTCCCTCTTATTGCATATAGCCTAACAAATCTCCCCTAACCCCTCTTTACTAAAGAGGGGAACGGTTTATCTAAATAAATATCCCATTCCACTGCCCCTATTTTCTGAAAATACGAAAACAAATGACACACTCTATTTTTATGGCTCGTGCCATTGAACTGGCTGAACTCGGTCGTGGCTGGACAAATCCTAATCCGTTGGTTGGTTGTGTGATTGTCAAGGACGGCAACATTGTTGCGGAAGGCTATCACCAACGCTACGGCGAATGGCACGCCGAACGTAATGCGATTTTACATTGTCAGGAAGATTTAAGCGGAGCAACGGCTTACGTCACCCTTGAGCCTTGCTGTCACCACGGGCGCACACCGCCTTGTTCTGATTTGCTGATTGAACGCGGGATTAAAACTGTCGTTATCGGCTCAAGCGACCCCAATCCTCTTGTGGCAGGTAAAGGCGTGGTACAACTTCGTCAAGCGGGTATTGAAGTGATTGAAAATGTGATGAAAGCTGAATGTGATGCGTTAAATCCGATTTTCTTTCACTATATTCAAACCAAACGCCCTTATGTGTTGATGAAATATGCGATGACCGCAGACGGTAAAATTGCTACCGCAACAGGCGAGGCCAAATGGATCACAGGGGAGCAAGCCAGAGCCAATGTGCAATGCACCCGACATCAATACAGTGCGATTATGGTTGGGGTGGATACGGTGCTGGCAGATAATCCGATGCTCAATAGCCGAATGCCAAATGCCAAACAGCCGGTGCGGATTGTGTGCGATAGCCGGTTGCGTACGCCATTAGATTGTCAATTAGTCCAAACTGCTAAAACCTATCGCACGATAATTGCGACAGTTTCAGACGATTTGCAAAAAATTGCCCAATTCCAACCGCTTGGGGTGGAAGTCTTGGTTTGTAAAGCAAAAGACAAGCGGATCGATTTAGCCGATCTTTTACAAAAACTCGGCGAACAAGGAATTGACAGCTTATTGTTGGAAGGCGGTTCGAGTTTAAATTTCAGTGCGTTAAACGCTGGCATTGTAAACCGTGTGCATTGCTATATCGCCCCGAAATTAGTCGGTGGTGTTACTGCTAAAACGCCCATCGGTGGTGAAGGGATCGGTGTGCTGGCAAATGCGGTGCAATTGAAAAATGCAAAGATCAGCCAAATCGGCGAAGATCTTCTAATTGATTATGAAGTAGGGACGCCACGCTTGGCGTCCTAATCACCAGTATTTAAAGTAGGAACACATTGATATGTTCACAGGCATTATTGAAGAAGTCGGCAAAGTCGCCAAAATCCACAAACAAGGGGAATTTGCCGTTTTAACCATTACGGGAAGCAAAATTTTTACGGATATGCACTTAGGCGACAGCATTGCGGTCAATGGTGTCTGTTTAACCGTAACCGAATTTGGCTCAAACCATTTTTCCGCAGATGTGATGTCGGAAACACTCGCTCGTACATCATTAGGCGAATTACAACCGAACAGCCCCGTTAATCTTGAACGTGCAATGGCGGCAAACGGACGTTTCGGCGGACATATTGTGTCGGGGCATATTGATGGCACAGGGGAAATTGTCAGCATTACCCCTGCGAATAATTCGGTCTGGTATCAGATTAAAACCACGGCAAAGCTGATGCGTTACATCATTGAAAAAGGCTCAATTACAATTGACGGAATAAGCCTGACGGTGGTCGATTGTGATGAAAACAGCTTCCGTGTGTCGATTATTCCACATACTTTAAGTGAAACGAATTTAGGCACAAAAAAGGTCGGCAGTATCGTGAATTTAGAGAATGATGTGATTGGAAAATATGTGGAAAAATTGTTGTCGCCGAAACAGAGTGAACCACAGAGCAATGTCACCGAAGAATTTTTAAAGCGAGTGGGGTTTTAAATCCCCCCTAGCCCCCCT
>JBGXMX010000100.1:0-4785 GCA_041809245.1 Glaesserella sp. | reverse complement strand
CTTTTTTACCGTCACCGTCTCCGTCTGCGGCATATTTGAGATAGGATGTCGGCATAAATTGAGTCTGCCCCATCGCTCCAGCCCAAGAGCCTTTCATTTCGGAACGGCTTAACGTACCGTTTTGCAACATCTTCATTGCATTAACAAATTCCTGCGTGAAGAGTTTTTCACGGCGACCGTCAAAAGCCAATGTTGCTAAAACAGAAAGCACATCAAAATTACCCTGATAACGACCGAAGCTGCTCTCCATTCCCCAAAGCGCCATAATATACTCTTTCTGCACACCATATTTTTGGCTTGCTTTAGCCAATTGCGGCTGATATTGCCACCAGCGTTCAACGGCAATATTCACTTTAGCCTGCGTTAACACTTTATTGAGATAATTGGTTACGCCGTTCGGATTCGGTGGCGGAGGCGGTAAATTGGGATCTCGACGGCGGCTTGCTTGTTGCTGATCAAGCTCAACTGCACGAGCAACATAGTGAATATTAAATTGTTCATTCAAAACTTTGGCGGAAACGCCTTCATTTGCCGCTTTTTGTTTTAAAAATTTCACATAATCATTGAAATTATTTAAGCTGCGAGCCTGAGGATATTTTGCATCTAAGGCAGTCTTTGGGTACGTTTGTTCCGAACCGCTACAGCCGGCTAATACAAAACAGACGATGGAAAGGAGTAAATATTTTTTCATTTTATTTCTATGATAAATTGACCATTCTACTTGGTCGAATAACATTGTCTTCTCGAATTTCCGCCACACCGAGAAATTGATTTTCATGAGAAAATAAGCGTACCTGTCCATATAGATTACGGCTATTTTCAAACTTAACCCTTTGACCAAATCCAACCGCTTTGGTTTGCATTTCCGTTAAATTTAAAGCGGGTAGGCGGGAAACTGCGCTATCCATCGGCAGTAAAAGCTCATCAAGTTCTACAAGCGGTCGGTTTTCGGCTAAATTTTGCAATTCATCCAAAGTCATCATATTAGCTGACGGGTAGTCGGCTACCGCCAATCGGCGCAACATCGTCACATGAGCGCCACAGCTCAATACCTCACCGAGATCGTCAACCAGTGTGCGAATATAAGTTCCTTTGGAACAGTGTACTTCCAAGGTTAAATAGGGCGCTTGGTAATCAATAAACAGCAATTCAAAAATGGTTATCGGGCGAGCCTCACGCTCCACGCTAATGCCTGCTCGTGCATATTCATACAGCGGTTTACCTTGATGTTTCAATGCAGAGAACATGGTCGGCACTTGCAAAATATCCCCACGAAAGGTTTCAAGAGCAGCGAAGATTTGTGCTTCTTCCACACAAACTTCACGCCGTTGTACCACCTGACCATCGGCATCCGAGGTGTCAGTGCGCTCTCCTAATTTTGCGATCACACGATAACGCTTATCCGAATCCAACAAAAACTGGGAAAACTTGGTTGCTTCACCCAAGCAGATCGGCAACATCCCTGTGGCAAGCGGATCCAATGCCCCCGTATGCCCTGCTTTATTCGCATTAAACAGGCGCTTTACTTTTTGCATAATGTCATTGGAGCTCACGCCTTGTGACTTATCGAGCAAAAAGACACCGTGAACATCACGTCCTTTTTTCTTTGGTCTGCCCATTATGACTCTTCTTCAACGTGGCGTTCTTGATCTTGACGGATCACATTCGTCACCAAATTCGACATCCGCATTCCTTCTACTAAGGATTGATCGTATACAAAACGCAACTCCGGCACGATACGTAAACGCATCGCCTTGCCGACTAAGGTTCGGATATAACCGGACGCTTTATTTAAACCTTCCAAACCACGCTCAACCGCACTTTCATCGCTGTCAAATAAGAATGTGACGAACACTTTGGCATAGGCTAAATCACGGCTGATTTCCACATCAGATACTGTCACCATTCCGATACGTGGGTCTTTGACCTCACGTTGTAAAATAATTGCGATCTCTTTTTGCAGCTCTTGCGCTACACGATCGGCTCTTGAAAATTCTCTTGCCATTTGTTTTCTCTCTAAAAATAAGTAAAGCCCGAAAAGTCGGGCTAATCAAATCAATCAATTTGGATAGGATAATAGTCCAAAAGCCCTCATTCGACAAGCGATGAATGCAAACAAGCGGTCAGTTCCGCCGAATTTTTTGCAAATTTAGAAGCGATATGTCATTCCGATGTTGAAATCGTGATCTACTCCGCTTCTTTGATGAGAAACCGTATAACCGCTCGACAGTACAACTGCAGGCGTAAACGAGTAATTCACCCCGACTTTCATACGTGTAATTTGCTCAGACGGTGAAATGCCTTGAATATCCGCCACGCTCTGTGAGCCGATATAACGGGCTTTAAAGCTAAATTTATCCGCCGTATTCGGCGTGTAACGGTGCGTGAACTCTGCGTTTAAACTGAGATCACCGAATCTCGTACCGGCACGAACGCCTATAACATAACTATGTATATGATGGCGAGCTCGATCCGCCTGAATTCCAAAATATTGCCCTTCATTGAAGGCTTTTTGAACAAGAGAATCCCATTGATAGCCGATAAATGGTGTGATTTCAGCGCTATCAAATTTAACACGATGTCCCGCTTCGCCGTAGAAACTATAGAGTTTGGTATCAAAATCCGTTTTGATATTTCTTGGACTATTTGGAATTAGTACCGAACGTTTTACATTGTTTTTCGCATTTGCGATTCCAACCTGTGCTAAAAGGTAATTCGCATTCCAATCATAGCCTGCATAGACAGAAACACCTTGTTGTCTTAATTTGCTGTTTCCCGTCGCGCGATCAAATTCCGCTTTCCGCTGGCTTTGATAAACGGCAAGCCCTAGCAATCCGTTATCCGTTTTATAGGTGGCTCCGATATGGCTTTGTGTGCCTTTGGTATCGGCTTTTGCATAACCAGTTTGAGCAAGGCGATATTCACGGTAGTTTGTTGTGGCGTAAACTTCACTTTTCACCGTATTCACCGCTCTGTTTGCGACTTGTTCGCTAAAAGTTCGGTTCTCACTTAAAACAAGATTTTGTGATGAGGCATAAATTTCTGCAGAAAGTGAGTCGACCGTTTGTGCTACAGCCAAAGGTGTTGCGGTGATAATGGATACGCTGTCGGATTTAATTGCACTGTTTGGATTTTCCGCCACTTCATCCAGCACTTTATCCAAATTTTTACCCGTATTTGCTGCACTGCGAGACACACTGCCAAGGCTTCTTAGTACATACTCCGTTTGGTTACGTTTATAAGTCGCATCCACCTGATTACCGTTTTTTATAATGCGACTGACCTCAATATAAGGCGCAATTTTGTCGGAAATTGTGTAGAAACCTTGATAGTTTTCTAACCGACCTGCTTTTAAAATCGTTCTTGTTTGCTCGGTTTGTGTCGGCACATCATTTATTCTTTCAACGTGTGCCAAAATGCGAGAGTTTTGCATATCCGCCGTTCCCTCCACATTGAGCGTTGCGGTGTGAATATCTATCACCGTGCGAGCATCACGCTCTGCGGCATAGTTTTCGTTGATCGTAAGCCCTTTACCGTAAACCTCTAAAGAGCCATTATTGTTTACCGACTTTCCAATCTGAACCGCTTGCTGCTCACCGTTTGCAAGGAGCGTACCGTTTTTCTCAATAGTGACTTCAGATTGTGTTAACGCTTTTGTGATAGCAAGCGTTCCCCCTTCAACAATCGTTTGTCCTGTATAACGGTTGTTTCCACTCAAATAAAGCGTACCAGTACCTTGTTTTTTAAAGCCCGCATCGCCCGCAATATCATTGCTCCAAGTCAGGCGCTCTTTATCGTTATAGTTTCGATGGTCAAAATTCGCCGTAACAAACCCGTTATCACTGCGAACCAATAAACGTGTATCAAATCTTGCCGGGCCTTTTAAGGCCCGATCTTCATTTAATACACCCCAACCGACTTGAGCATTCGGACCGTCCGTTACCTCATTGGAGTTCAATTTATTTGCGGTGGATAAAATCGTTTGTGTCACCAAATGATTGCTCATCCACGGGAATTTGTCCCAAACCTTGGCAACTGCGGCAGTCACTTCCGGCGCAGCAAAAGAGGTACCTTGTGCCGGCACTGTACCATTAAATAAGTTCCAATCTCCACGTGCAGCAATACCCCATGTTTTGGCTGTTTCTCCCACTTGGCTGGAATAAGGCATTAAATGTCGCCCATCCCAATCTACTGCTGCAACGGTTATCCAACCACGGCGGGCATCATCGTTAATCACGGGAATATGAGATTCCGTCGTAGCATACTGGTTCTGCCCTGTATAAGATTTCTGACCGTCATTCCCTGCCGCCCAAATAAAAATACTGTCTTTAGCCGCCCATTCCGCCAACATAGGATAAAAAGCACGATCTACAAAGTATTTCCAACCTCCGTTTTTCTCCAACCAATCTTTTGTAGGCGTATTACCGTGAGAATTATTAAAGATACGTACGCCCTGTTCTCGTGCAGCTTCATAATGTTGGTTTGTTGCACTGATGGTATCAGAATCAGTCGATTTGGCCGTATAGCCATAGATATAAACCGTTTGATTTTTTAGGGCGATCACGCCTGCAGCCATTGTCCCATGAGAATTTTTATTTCCTTTGGCAACGTAGTGAATTCCCCGATTAAGCAATAATCTATTTTCCTTGTTTGTTGAAAGAAAAGCATCGCCCGTATCATCCGTTGCACTGAAATCGACATCTATCACGGCAACTTTCTGACCATTTGGTAAATCATCTATTGCTTGATACTGCTGAGGATATAACGCTTCTATTTCACCATGCG
>JBGXMX010000099.1:0-10899 GCA_041809245.1 Glaesserella sp. | reverse complement strand
TTTATGCTCGGTCGTTTCCGTGCGTGGTATCAAGATGAGGGCATTGCGGTGGACGTTATCCAAGCGGTACTCGCTCGCCGTCCAACTCGCCCGGCGGATTTTGATGCCCGTGTGCGTGCAGTGTCGCATTTCCGTACTTTAGACAGTGCAGAAGCATTGGCAGCGGCGAATAAACGTGTGAGCAACATTCTTGCCAAAGCCGATGTGGCAATTGGAGCTATCGATCTTACCGCTTGTGTTGAACCTGCGGAAAAATCGTTGGCGGAAGCGGTAATTGCACTCGAAAAAGAAGTGCAACCGTTGATCGCTCAAGGCGACTACACGGCAGTTCTCGACAAATTGGCAAGCTTACGCCAGCCTGTCGATAGCTTCTTCGACAACGTAATGGTGAATGCGGAAGATCAAAAACTGCGTCAAAACCGTTTAGCGATTTTAAATACGCTACAAAACTTATTCTTACAAGTAGCGGATATTTCGTTGTTACAATAAAAAGCCAAAGCGAGCTTCGGCTCGCTTTTTATTTATGGGATAACTATGCAAAAAAGCCTGTTATTATTTCCGTTACTTTTCGCTTTTTCTGCAACTACTTATGCTGGTGATGAGTTATTGTTTGAATGTGTGAGCGATAAAAATACCCATCTCCGTTTGGCTGCGAACCAACATCAAAACGGTGAAATCACTTTCGATTTCAAGCAGGCTAATATTAGCCAACAGTCTGAAATGACTTTTTCATCTTCACTTGACGAGGCTTATCTCTATCAATACTTGAATGGTACACAGCTACTGGTACCCCATAACAATCGTTGGTACATTTTTGAAGAAAGTGATGCGACAACAGGGATCACCTATGTTGAGTTACATATTCGTTCACAGCAAACGGGGAAATTAGTTGAGCAACACGAATGTGAAGAGAATATTGTTTCTCATATTACCGAAATAAACCCGGAAATTGTCCGTCCGATTCCGGATGAGTTGTTTGAATGGCTGGTGGATGCCACTTCTCACTGACAAGCGGTCAGGGTGGGGCAAAAATTTGCAAATTTTTAAGTTCAACCCACCGCTTGCTTTTCTGTTAAAATAGCAATCAAATTAATTTAATTGATAGTGCTATGACTGAAAATCTCTCAAACCACACGCCCATGATGGCCCAATATCTCCAACTCAAAGCCCAAAATCCCGATATTCTTTTGTTCTATCGTATGGGCGATTTTTACGAGTTATTTTACGATGATGCCAAAAAAGCGGCTGCGTTATTAGATATTTCTCTGACAAAACGAGGGCAATCAGCAGGCGAGCCAATTCCAATGGCGGGCGTGCCGTATCACGCTGTTGAGGGCTATTTGGCGAAGTTGGTGGCGATGGGTGAGAGCGTGGCGATTTGTGAGCAAATCGGCGATTCTGCAACAAGTAAAGGGCCTGTTGAGCGTAAAGTTGTGCGAATTGTTACACCTGGAACGGTCAGCGATGAAGCACTACTGCCAGAACGCCAAGACAATTTGGTCGCCGCAATTTATCAAGAAAAAGGCGTTTTCGCCCTTGCGACATTAGATATGGCTTCCGGGCGTTTTTTGATTAGCGAATTACCCAACAAAGAGGCACTGTCTGCCGAGTTACAACGCACCCAGCCAGCAGAAATCCTTTATCCTGAAGATTTTTCTGATGCAGGTATTTTACAGGGTTACAAAGGTCTACGCCGCCGACCAGTCTGGGAATTTGAGCTGGTAACGGCTATTCAGTTGCTTAATCGTCAATTTGGGACACAGAATCTTACAGGGTTTGGGGTCGAAAAAGCGGTCGTTGCCTTGTGTGCGGCAGGTTGTGTGTTTCATTATGCTCAAGAAACTCAACGTACCGCACTGCCACATATCAACAGCATTCATTTGGCTCAAAATAGCGATACCGTCTTACTTGATGCGGCAACTCGTCGAAATTTGGAATTAACTACCAATCTTGCAGGCGGTACAGAAAACACACTCGCATCAGTTTTAGATAAATGTGTCACCCCAATGGGTAGCCGTTTGTTAAAACGTTGGATCCATCAACCTATTCGTGATTTAGCCAAACTGCATACTCGCCAGCAAACCATTTTGGCATTGCAAAAAAATGAGCGTATCGAACCGCTTCAACCCTTGCTACAACAAGTGGGTGATATGGAGCGGATTTTGGCTCGCATTGCGTTACGCACCGCACGACCCCGTGACCTAACCCGTTTACGCACAGCCTTAGAGCATATCCCCGATATTGTAAAACATTCACAGCATCTAACCGCTTGCTTAGACAATACGTTGAAGCAGATCGCCGACTTTAGTGAGCTGTTCGAGCTATTGAACAAAGCAATCATTGATAACCCACCACAACTTATCCGTGACGGTGGCGTTATTGCTGAAGGCTACAATGCCGAACTGGACGAATGGCGAAGTTTGGCGGAAGGGGCAACCAAATTCCTTGAAGATTTAGAAGCGAGAGAACGAGCCAAAACAGGTATTGATACCCTTAAAATCGGCTTCAATGCGGTACACGGCTACTATATCCAAATCAGTCAAGGGCAGGCTCACAAAGCCCCGATCCATTATGTCCGCCGTCAAACCTTAAAGAATGCGGAACGTTATATTATCCCTGAGCTGAAAACCTATGAAGATAAGGTGTTGAAAGCAAAAGGGGCTTCTCTTGCCCTTGAAAAACAGCTTTATGATGAACTGTTTGAACTGATAATGCCACGTTTGGGCGAATTGCAGTTGGCAAGCCTTGTGTTAGCGGAACTTGATGTGCTGACCAACCTTGCCGAACGTGCCGAAAGCCTGAATTATGTGATGCCAAGTTTCAGCCATCAGCGAGGCGTGAATATCAAAGGCGGTCGCCACCCAGTTGTTGAACAAGTACTGAAAACGCCGTTTATCGCCAACCCTGTTCTGCTCAACCCACAACGCCATTTGTTGATCGTCACAGGCCCGAATATGGGCGGTAAAAGTACCTATATGCGACAAATTGCCTTGATTACCTTAATGGCATATATCGGCAGTTTTGTGCCTGCGGACAGTGCGGAAATCGGACCGATTGACCGTATCTTTACCCGTATCGGTGCTTCTGATGATTTAGCTTCAGGACGTTCAACCTTTATGGTGGAAATGACTGAAATGGCAAACATTCTGCACCAATCCAGCGAAAACAGCCTTGTTCTTGTTGATGAAATCGGGCGAGGCACCTCGACCTACGACGGCTTATCACTCGCTTGGGCGTGTGCCGAATGGTTAGCGAAGAAAACCCAATCGCTCACCCTATTTGCCACCCACTACTTTGAGCTAACCAGCTTACCAAACCAGCTCAAAGGCGTTGCCAACGTCCATTTAGATGCGTTGGAACATAACGACACTATCGCCTTTATGCACAGCGTACAAGAAGGGGCAGCAAGTAAAAGTTATGGTTTAGCCGTTGCCGCTCTAGCAGGCGTACCAAAGCAGGTGATCCAACTAGCGAAACAGAAACTCACACAGCTTGAACAACTTTCGCAACAAACGGCACAATTAGACGCAAATCCACAGCAAGATTTACTCTTTTCGGCGAATTTGCAAAATTTTGAGCTAATCTCACCGCTTGTAGAGCCTTCTAAAGTCGAACAAGCCCTTGCGGAGATTGATCCCGATGAACTCACGCCGAAACAGGCGTTGGAGGCTTTGTATCGGTTGAAAGGGTTGGTGCAGTGATGTATTGCCCTCAGTCATAACAACTGAGGGCAACGCAATTATTTCACGATTTCACCTTTCGCTTGTAAATCAGCATGGTAGGAAGAGCGGACAAAAGGTCCACAGGCGGCGTGTTCAAAGCCCATTTCGTTGGCTTTTTCACGGAACATATCAAATTCCGTTGGGTGAACGTAACGTGCCACAGGTAAATGGTGGCGGCTTGGCTGTAAATACTGTCCTAACGTCAACATGGTTACCCCGTGATCACGCAAGTCTTGCATCACCTGTAAAATCTCTTCGTTAGTTTCCCCTAAGCCGACCATAATGCCTGATTTAGTTGGAATATTTGGGAAAACCGCCTTAAATTCCTTAAGCAATTTGAGCGACCATTCATAATCCGCACCCGGGCGAATTTCTTTATACAGGCGTGGCACGTTCTCAAGGTTATGGTTAAACACATCCGGCGGATTTTCTTTCAGAATTTCAATCGCTTGTTCAATGCGACCACGGAAATCCGGCACTAAAATCTCAATTTTAATCCCCGGATTTAACGCACGGATCTCTTTCACACATTCCGCAAAATGCCCTGCACCACGATCAGGCAAATCATCACGATCTACGGATGTAATCACCACATATTTGAGCTTCATATCCTGAATGGTTTCCGCCAGTTTCTTCGGCTCGTCTTTATCTAAAGGCAACGGCTTGCCGTGAGCCACATCACAGAACGGACAGCGACGAGTACAAATCGCCCCCATAATCATAAAGGTTGCCGTGCCGTGATTGAAACATTCGTGCAAGTTCGGGCAAGAAGCTTCTTCGCACACGGAGTGTAAGCCGTGGCGACGCATACCGTTTTTGATACTTTCAATTTTCGCTGAGTTGGCTGGTAGTTTAATCTTCATCCACTCAGGTTTTTTCAGTAATTCTTGGTTGGGATCGATATTTTTAACGGGAATAATGGACGTTTTAGCGGCATCACGATATTTTACGCCACGTTCCATTTTAAAAGGTGTACCCATTCGATAATTGTCCTATTTGTTAATAATTTGTTGCTTATTATAGCCGAGAATTTGAGTAAAGTAATCGACCAATTTAGGCGAAACCTTGTCGCAATCGGCTTCAGTTTCAGCGACAAAATCAGCTAATTGACACATTTCCAATCCTGCATAGCCACAAGGATTGATGTTGCGAAACGGTGTTAAATCCATCTGGATATTCAATGCCAGCCCGTGAAACGAACAGCCTTTGCGAATGCGTAACCCGAGGGAACAGATTTTCTTATCGCCCACATACACCCCGGGAGCATCCGGTTTTGGATAGGCATCGATCCCATAATCAGCAAGGGTCTTCACCACAGATTGCTCTAATGCCGTCACCAAATCTCGCACACTCAAATCGTTACCTTTTGCTTTGTGGCGTTTGATGTCGATCAGCACATACATAATTTGCTGTCCTAAACCGTGATAGGTAATCTGCCCGCCACGATCTGATTGTACGACAGGAATATTTGTCGGATTGAGCAAATGCTCAGGTTTCCCTGCGGAACCTTGAGTAAACACCGACGGGTGCTGAACCAGCCAAATTTCATCGGCGGTCTGTTCATCACGGCTATCGGTAAAATCCTGCATTTTGTGCCAAATCTCTTGGTAGTCTTGAACACCAAGCTGGCGAATGATAAGTTGAGGCATAGGTTATAACTGTTTTATCCGTTGTCTAATAATCTGTTCAAGCAAGCTATAATCGCAACGCTGTGATTTAATGGATGCTTCAATGTTTTCTTCGGGGCTTAACTGACCAAAATGTATTTGATAGCCGGCTTGTCGAGCAAGTAATATCAAAAAAGCCCTTTGAGTTCTGCCATTGCCTTCTCTAAAAGGGTGTAACATATTGAGTTCACCCCAATAGAAAGCTAAACGCTGAATAAATGGCTCTAATGCCAGTTCTCGCAAATAGTTCTCGGCTTTTAGTTGTGCAAAGAGTTTATTCGCTTCAGGCTCAATCCGCAAAGGTAACGCAAACATAGAAGATCCTTTACTGATTGAGATTGTTCTCAACTCACCTGCCCACTCATAGACATCCTCAAATAAAAATTTATGAATAGCCTTTAAATGTGCTAAATCAAATTTTCCTTCGATCTGTTTTTGTAACAACAAGGTCAGTTTTCGTAGAACAAAAATGGTTTCCGCTAGATCAAGCTCTTCTTCTGTCTTTGCTCCAAGCTTATTTTTTAAGATACCTGCTTGATTAAGATAGGGATCTCGTCCGCTCCCATATTTCATACGCTGACTCCATCAACTGTTTATCATTAATTTCCCCTGCTAACCAAGCAGACATCTGTTCAAGATTTTCTTGGGTTGGAGATAAAAATTCTAATGCAAATGAATCAACCGCATCTTGTAGGGCTTGGCTCTTGCGTTGAAAGAGTGTCATTTCATTCCCCTGATTTTTTATTACAACACCATTCTCACGCCTTCAATTTTGGCTAAGTCGGTATAGAGTGTTTCGACTTGTTCGATATTTTCGGCTTGAATCGTGATGGATACCGAGTGATAAGTGCCTTTTCCACTCTCTTTAAGAGATGGATTATAGTCGCCTTTGACCACTTTTTGCACTTCGCTCACTACATCATCGATTAAACCTTCACGAGCAGCCCCCACCACTTTGAAAGTGAATGAACAAGGAAATTCGAGCAAGTCTTTGAGTTTTTGCTGTGGAATATCGGCTAAATTTACGCTTTTTGTTTCAGTCATTTTATTGTCCTTTATGAATATGAGAGCGGTGTGATTTTGCAAAAAATTTGCAAAATCGCACCGCTTGTATGAATGGTTGATTAAATGGGGATACTATTCCTCCATTGCAAGTCAATTATTCGAATAGGCCTTTGACGGTTAGTACCAACCAATCCCATGCTTTGCCGAAAATGCCGGCTTCTTCAACATTTTGCATGACTTGGAGATCGACACTGGCAACATCCTTGTCGTTAAGTTGATAAATGATTTTGCCGACAACTTGTCCTTTGCTCAGCGGCGCTTCAAGATGTTTCTTCTCTAACGTATAACGGGCTTTTAACTCTCCCGTTTTTCCTTTAGGCACGGTAATGTAGCTGTCTTGTAGCGTTCCCAGCTGAACTTTGCCGTTATCTCCGTAGTATACCGGCTGTTCCAACACATTTTGTCCGGCAGAGAGCGGCTTGACGGTTTCAAAGTTAGAGAAACCCCATTGCAATAATTTTTTGCTTTCTACTTCGCGTCCTTTCATGGTTTCAACCCCCATAACCACCGAAATTAAGCGGGTATTGCTGTTATAAGCCGAGGCGACGAGGTTATAACCGGCTTTGTCGGTGTGGCCTGTTTTCATGCCGTCCACATTCATGGATTTATCCCATAATAATCCGTTTCGGTTTGGCTGGGTGATTTTGTTAAAGGTAAATTCTTTATCGGCATAAATTTTATATTCGTCCGGCAGGTCACGAATTAAGTGGGCGCCGATGAGCGCCATATCTCGTGCAGAGGAATATTGATTCGGGTCGTCCAAACCGTGTACGTTGACAAAGTGGGTGTTTTTTAAGCCAAACTGCTGTACGTATTTATTCATGGTATCGACGAAAGTTTGTTGGGAACCCGAAATGTGTTCGGCGATTGCCACGCACGCATCATTACCCGATACGACAATGATGCCTCGGTTTAAATCCGATACCGATACCTGTTGATTTAGGTTGAGAAACATTTTTGACGAACCCGGGAAATTTTGTCCCCAAGAGCTTTCCGTGACCGTGACTAAATCTTCATTTTTAATTTTACCGCTTTTCAGTGCATCTCCTACAACGTAGCTGGTCATCATTTTCGTTAAACTTGCCGGATATTGACGTTGGTCGGGATTAAGGCCGGCAAGCACGGCACCTGAGTTATAGTCCATCAAAATATACGTTTGTGCATTGATTTGTGGCGTTGGAATGCCGTAGTCAATATCTTGAGCCGTGGCTAAAGAAGAAAATACAAGAGCGCAGAGCGCAGCGGATTGACGTAATGGTTGTTTTAACATAGGGAAGTCCATTATTGTTCTGAATAACTAAAAATTTGATAATTGCCGAGTTTGGCAATACGTTGTTTCACTTGTCGGCTTTCGGTTTGATCAGCCACATCAATAATCACGGCGTATCGGTTGTTGGTCGGTTCGATACGTGTTGTTTGTTGCAGTGATTTTACAATTTTTTGCGCCTCTTTTTCTGTTTTGGTCAGTACTTTAAGCGAAAAATGTGGTTCTGCCGGTTGAGCAGCCTGAGCTTGAGGCTTTGTTTCGGTTTCGATTGCCGTTTGTGATTCCGTATCGGCTTGAGCTTCTGATTCTGTATTTGCTTCCGTTGAAGGGCTTGCCGGTTTGATTTTTAAGCTTAATCCTTCTTTTTTCGCAATTTGTAATAGGCTTTCTGCTCCTTTTCCTGAAATATTGCCTTGACTGTCGACTTGCATCGCCTCAACTTTCACTTGCGCCGTGCCGCTTTGTATCATGCCTAATTCTTTCGCTGCTACTTTGGAAAGATCAATGATTCTACTTTGGCTGAAAGGCCCGCGATCGTTAATTCGGACAATCACTTTTTTGCCGTTTGTGAGATTGGTGACGAGTGCATAGGAACCAATCGCTAAGGTTTTATGTGCGGCGGTAAAGGCATTTTCGTTATAGGTCTCGCCGCTGGCGGTCTTTTTTCCATGAAATTTCTTAGCGTAATAGCTTGCCGTTCCCGTCTTGCTGTACTGCAATGAGGCTTCTTTCCCCATCACGGTATGGGTAGTGCCTTTTACCTGATAACTGGTTTGGCTTGTGCGGACATTGGTCGGCGTTAGGTTTGCACCGGCGACACCATATTTCGCTTTTGTTTCATTTTGAGGGGCAACTTTTTTGGTTGTCGTCGTTTTTTTCGTTGTGGCGGTTTTTTTAGACGACGTTGTTTTTTTAGCCGTTGCTGTCTTCTTTGTTGTCGTGGTTTTCTTCGTTGTTGTTGCCTTCTTTGTTGCGGTTGTCTTTTTTGTTGTCACTGCTTTTGAAGCTGTGGTCTTTTTTTGAGTCGTCGCTTTTTTTGCCGTTTCTTTCGGCTGTGTAGCGGCAATGGCTCCTGCGGTATTACACAGCAGCACTGCGGCTAAAAATAGGGAAGCAATTTTATTTAATTGCATAATGTCTCCTTGATAGGGATGAGCGAATGAGTGATGCGCTCAGATTATTTCAGTTTATGAAAAGGGTTATTTTTGTCGGTATGGTTACGGTGAACATACACCGACATCATCAAGCCAAATGCCGCCATAAGGGTGACATAGGACGTTCCGCCGTAACTAAACAACGGTAAAGGTATGCCGACGACAGGTAAAATCCCGCTCACCATGCCGATATTGACAAACACATACACGAAAAAGAGTAACGCTGTTCCGCCGGATAAAATACGCCCGAAAGCGCTGGTTGCTTTAGCGCCAATCATTAAACCTCTGGCGATAATAAACAGGTAGATACCCAATAAAATCAATATACCGATCATGCCGTGTTCTTCACTTAATACGGCAAAAATAAAATCGGTATGCGGTTCGGGCAAAAATTCCAATTGGGACTGTGTTCCCGCCATCCAACCTTTCCCCTCAATGCCTCCGGATCCAATGGCAATCTTTGACTGAATAATGTGATAGCCGGCACCTAAGGGGTCTTTTTCCGGGTCAATTAATGTCATCACACGGGTTTTTTGGTAGTCATGCATGAGGTAAAACCACATAATCGGAATAAATCCTGCTAGAAAGACCACGCCTGCGCCAATAAGTTTCCAACTTAACCCGGCTAAAAACAGAACAAAAACACCTGCCGCACAGACTAAGATGGATGTACCGAGATCCGGTTGTGCTGCAACCAATAGAGTCGGGACGATAATCAACCCTAGAGCAATAAAGGTATCTTTAAAATCAGGCGGTAAAGATCTTTTGCCTAAATAGGTCGCAACCATCAGCGGTACGGATAATTTGGCTATTTCCGAAGGCTGAAAACGGACGAAGCCTAAGTTAAGCCAACGTTGGGCGCCTTTACTGGTTTCACCGGCGATATCCACCAAAACCAGCAAAATAATACAAACAACGTATAGATAAGGGGCGACTTTTTCATAAAAACGCGGCGGGAAAAGCGCCATCGTCAACATCAAGCCTAATCCGAGTGTGACTTGAACAAGGCGATTCATAAACATTTTTTCGTTTGCGCCGCTTGCGCTGTAGAGTACCAGTAGCCCGTAAGCCGTGATGGCAAGTAAGCCGATGAGCAGAAAAATATCCAAGGAGAAGATTTTCCAAAAACGTTTTAAAAGCGGATTTTTCACGTTATTCCTCATTCGTTACAAGCGGTCGATTCGGCGAAATATTTTGCAAATTGACCGGCGTTACGGGTTGGTTGAGCATATAGTCCATAATATTACGAACAATCGGCGCAGCCGCACTTGAACCGCCGCCGGCATTTTCTAAAATGATGGAGATCACAATTTCGGGATTATCATAAGGCGCATAACCGATAAACCACGCATGGTCGTGGAGTTCTTTTTTCAGGTTGCCCGCTTTGTAATCTTGTCCGTTCAAACTGAAAACTTGAGCCGTTCCCGTTTTACCTGCGGCTCGGTAGTTGGCGCCGGCAAAAGCTTTTTTAGCGGTACCGCTGTTGGCATGAATCACGTTATACATTCCTTGTTTGGCTAACTGCCAATAGCGCGCCGGCACTTGATCAATATCTTCATACAATAAAGGGTCTTGATAAGGAATGATCTCATTTGCCATCACTTCTTTCATCAGATGCGGGGTATTTACTTTGCCGTTGTTAATCAGAATACTGGTTGCTTTTGCCAGTTGTAATGGGGTTGCAATCCAATATCCCTGACCAATCCCGACAGGAATGGTATCGCCTTGTACCCAAGGTTTTTTGTGGCGTTTCTGTTTCCATTCTCTTGTCGGCATAATACCGGCGGATTCTTCGGCAAGGTCAATACCGGTTTTGACGCCGAAACCGAATTTTTTCATCCATTCGGACATACGATCAATCCCCATATCATAAGCCAGCTGATAGAAGAAAGTATCGGACGATTCGGTAATGGCTTTCACGACGTCTGTTCTGCCGTGTCCGCCGCGTTTCCAGTCACGATAACGTTGGGTAGAGCCGGGTAAAATCCAAAAGCCGGGGTCAAAAATGGTTGTGCTTGGGGTGA
>JBGXMX010000098.1:0-9801 GCA_041809245.1 Glaesserella sp. | reverse complement strand
GTGTATTTGGTTTTTAACACGCAATCGTGAATACTCGGTTTATAAAAATCGTAACCCTAATGAATGTGTACCAGCTTTTATGCGAGGTGCTTAAATGGATAACAAACCTAATACGACTGAGCGAGCCTTAGCGATTTTAAAATGCCTGAAAGGGAGATCGCTGACAGGCTTAACCAATAAGGAACTGAGTGAAGCAATTTGCCAAAGTGCTGTTAATACAAGCCGTGCAGTAGCTATTTTAGTGAAAGCAGGTTTTGTCACTCAGTTAGAAACAGGGCGATATGCGTTAAGCGTGCAGATGTTGCAAATTGCCACTGCTCACGCCAGAGAGATTCAATCCGCCAGCGACCGTATTGCTCAATTAGAGCAACGAGTACAAGCGGGCAGTTTTAACTAAATTTTTGCAAAGGATAGAAGATGGATGAATTAACAAAAAAATCAAAATGCAGTGGCGTTATCAGCACAGGCATTAACACAGGATATTGCAGAAGCCCACGAAGCAATGGGTATGATTAGAGCTTTTGGCTTTGTAAACAAACTGCTGACGGTCGGCACTTTAAAAGTAATGAGAGAAGTTAAAGAAGCTAAGAAATACAAAGGTTTAGTGACTTACATTGACGGAGAACTGACGACGGTCGGCAGTTGGGAAGAGTTTTGCAAGGCTTGCGGATTAACTCGCCAAAAAGTTGATGAAGACCTGCAAAATCTTTCTAAATTCGGCGAAGACTTCCTCGAAACCAGCCAACGCCTCGGCTTAGGCTACCGTGAAATGCGTAAACTTCGCCAGTTACCGGAAGACGCCCGAGCAGAAATTATTGATGCGGATTATTCGGAAGCGACGGATAAGGAAGAGCTGATTGAGAAAATCGAAGACTTAACCGCCAAACACGCCAAAGAAAAAGCGGAGCTAGAGGCGAAGCTAAAACGTAAATCAGACGATTATGAAGCTCAGGCAAAAGTACTTGCCAATAAGAATGCCCAGATTGATCGCTTAGACACCGAGCTTGCCAAGAAAACCAAAGCGATTGAAACCCAAACACCTGACCAGCGTGGTGGGCAGTTGCGAGAAGAAACGACACAAATTAGCTATAAAGCCGAAGCCATTTTGCGTGGACAAGTGTGGCAAGCCTTTGAAACCTTAGCAAAACATAGCGAAGAAACAGGCATTGACCATCGCCAGTTTATGAGCGGTGTGCTGGCGGAATATCAGTTGATATTGAGTGAGCTTCAGCAACATTTCCAGCTCGATGATAGCCCAAGCGGTTCAGATTTGCCTGAATGGGCAAGAGATGATACGGAGTAAGGACAATGCAATGGCAATACTACCGAGCGTTCTCGCCCAATATGCCGAGCGTGTGGAGAAAGCAGGCTTTGGCGAGAAGGAGAAAATTATTGAAGAAGGTTGCAACAAAACGGGGTTAAGCCGAGCGACTTTCTTAAGGCAAATTAAACCTTACCGCCCTGCGAGTGGTCGCAAAGTGCGGTCGGATAAGGGAAAGCACCAAATGGATAAAGCAGAACTTGAAGTGATTAGTGCGACTTGGTTACAACTACGGCGTAAAAATGGCAAAACAATGGCAACGCTGGAACGCGTGTTAGATATTTTACGAGCTAACCATAAAGTAAAAGCGGAGTTCTTGGATAGTCAAACAGGGGAAATTCGCCCTTATTCCGCAACCAGTGTGGAGCGTGCGTTACGCAATGCCAATATGCACCCCGACCAGTTATTACGCCCTACACCTGTGGTGCAGTTGCAAAGCCGTCACCCGAACCACGTTTGGCAAATCGACCCATCTTTATGTGTGTTGTATTACTTAAAGGAAACAGGCAAAGGCAATGGGCTGTGTATTATGGAACAAGAACAGTTCTACAAAAACAAACCTGCCAATGTCGCTAAAGTCGAACCGCAACGGGTGTGGCGATATGTGATTACTGACCACGCAAGCGGTGTGATTTATGTGGAATATGTCTATGGTGGCGAAACGGCGGAAAACATTAGTGAAACCTTTATTAACGCCATTCAGAAAAAAGACAGTCCTGCAGAGCCGTTTTTTGGTGTACCGAAGATCTTAATGTTTGACCGAGGCAGTGCCAATACTTCACAGATGTTCACCCATCTATTGCACCAGCTTGATGTGAAGGTGGAAATTCCAAAAGCTCACAACGCCCGAGCAAAAGGACAAGTGGAGAAAGGCAACGACATCGTGGAACGGCAATTTGAGAGCGGTTTACGTTTTATGAATGTCAGTGGACTGGCGGAGCTTAACCAACTGGCTCACCGTTGGATGCGATATTTTAACGGCAAAGCCATTCATTCACGCCATAAACGGACACGCTATCAGATGTGGCAGTTTATCCGCCCTGAACAGTTAGTGATACCACCAAGCCGTGAGATTTGCCAAGAGTTGATGATTACCGCTCTGACTGAACGTGTAGTCAGCGATAAGTTGGAAATCAGCTTTGAAAATCGCCGTTACGATGTGCGTGATGTACCTGATGCCCGAGTGGGTGAGAAAGTTCTGGTAGGTAAAAATCCTTACCGCCCTGAATGTGTACAGGTGCAGTGCTTTGAACAAGTGGTGGATGAAGATGGTAATGAAAGTCTGAAACCTTACTGGGTCATCGTTGAGCCTGTTGAAGTCAATGAGCTAGGCTTCCGTGTCGATGCGGCAGTGATTGGCGAAGAGTACAAAGCTCACCGCAAAACCGAGTTTGAAACCAACAAGGAAAAAGCGGAGCAACTTGCCTATGGGGTGGACAACGAAGAGGATTTGAAACGGGCGAAAAAGGCAAATAAACCGTTATTTAATGGCGAAATTGACCCTTATCAGCATATCAAAGAAACGGAGTTGAACTGGTTTATCCCGAAAAAAGGACAAGAACACGAGCTGACAACCAATGCTCGCCGAGTTGAGCAGAAGCCTGTTTGTCTTGTGGAGTGTGCTAAAGCACTAAAAGGTAAGTTCCCTGAATGGAGTGGTAAACATTATAAACATTTGGCGAAGCACTTCCCTGATGGTGTTCCTGTGGAGCTGTTAGAGCTGTGGTTACAAGGTGTGGAATTACCTGAGATTTTAAACCCTGAAACCAAAGTGTTACAGCTTAAAGTGGCTTAATTTTGATGAACGGAGATTGAAGATGTGTTGAAACTAAAACAGATGTTGATTGATAAAGGTGTGAGCTTTCGGCAATTTGCTCAATCAGTAAAGATTTCTCCCACTGCCTTTTCATTACTGATTAATCAACATCAAAAACCCAAAAATTGGGAGAAAGTAGAAGAGAATTTAATAGCTGCTTTGCAAGAATTTGGCATAAACCAACCGCTTGCAACGCTATTAGAAAAGGAAGCGACAGGGGAAAGTTTGGCGACCGAGCCTGCCGCTTCCGTCCCTAAAACCAAACAAGAAATTAAGGACGACATTATGTTACTCGCAAAACAGGCTCTATTTCCAGCCACGAAGAAACATTTTGGGCTATTTCGTGATCCATTTGCAGAAGATATACGCAGTGCGGAAGATGTTTTTACCTCCTCTGATGTGCGTTATGTACGAGAAGCCCTTTTCCAAACCGCTAAACACGGTGGTTTTATGGCGGTGGTCGGCGAAAGCGGTGCTGGTAAATCTACGCTACGCCGTGATTTGCTTGACCGAATTAACCAAGAAAACGCTCCGATTATTGCGATTGAGCCGTATATCATCGCAATGGAAGACAATGACCTTAAAGGTAAAACCTTGAAGGCTTCCCATATTGCTGAGGCGATTATTACCACCCTTGCACCGCTGGAAAGCGTGAAACGTTCACCTGAAGCACGCTTTCGCCAGTTGCATCGAGTGCTAAAAGAAAGTAGTCGGAGCGGTTACAGTCACGTTCTGATTATTGAAGAAGCCCACAGTTTACCTGTACCCACGTTGAAACATTTAAAACGCTTTTTTGAGTTGGAAGACGGTTTCAAAAAACTGCTTTCTATTGTGTTGGTCGGTCAGCCTGAACTGAAGCTGAAACTGTCCGAACGCAATACCGAAGTGCGTGAGGTGGTGCAACGTTGCGAGATTGTTGAGCTTGCACCGCTTGATGCGGAATTGGAACGCTTTGTGGAGCATAAGTTAGAACGTGTAGGCAAAAAGATCAGCGATATTTTTGAAGAAGATACGTTCTTAGCGGTTCGACAACGCTTAACCAGTACCAACCGCAACAAAACCACGACCAGTTTGCTCTATCCGTTGGCGGTAGGGAATTTGCTGACAGCGGCGATGAATTTGGCGGAGAGTTTGGGTATTCCAAAAGTAAACGGACAGGTGGTGATGAATGTGTAAGGAAACCGTCTTGATGGTTAAACCTGATAACCTTAGTTTTACAGAATTAGGTATTAAAACCATTGAATACACTTATGGGAGATATGCTGATATTTTCACAAATATGATCATATCCCATGGAGTAACGCACTTTGAGATTATTAAATTTAAGAAACGCATTTCTCATGTCCGTGTTTATTTAAATAAATATGGACGGGTTAATGTGTTTGCTTGCAATTATGAATTTAGACGATTTTTGAATATTTTTTGGAATAAATGGAGTAACGAATAATGGCAAAGAAAGCAGTACGAGTAAAAGCAGAAGTTCACGAATTGAACTTGCAAACCGCTGACGATGTAGCGTTGGCGATTAAACAGATTGGCGATTTAGAACGTGAGCAGGTGCGACTTTCTACCCTGCAAGCTGATGAAAAAGCACGCATTGATGAGCTTTTCACGCCACAAATTAACCGCTTGAAGGAAGAAGTGAAGCCGTTGCAAAAAGCCATTCAGGCGTATTGTGAAAGTCGCCGTGATGAATTAACCAATGGTGGGAAACAGAAAACCGCTTACTTTACCACCGGCGAGGTGCAGTGGCGTGCGAAACCGCCTGCGGTGGTGACAAAAGGTATTGATAACATTTTGGAAAGTCTCAAAAATCTTGGGCTGTTCCGCTTTATCCGCACCAAAGAAGAACTCAACAAAGAGGCGATGCTTGCCGAGCCTGATGTAGCACGTTCGATTTCGGGTGTGACCATTCGGGAAGGTGTAGAAGAGTTTGTCATTAAGCCGAATGATGAGGAAATACGCAAATGACCCCAGCAAGACAGCAAGAGTTACGTTCGCTCTATCAAGAAAAAGCGGAAGCAGCTGCCAAAATTGAGCAGCTTGGCAATTATGCTCAAGCGGCGGATTTATGGAATTTAGCAGGCAAATACGCTTTAACAGATAAGCAGAAAGAATGGTGTCACAACCGTGCGGATTATTGTAAGAATTGGCAAGGCAAACGGGAGAGAAGAAAATGATGGAACTCGCTGATTTACTTAAACTGCAAATTCACGAGGCGATTGTTCAGCTACAACAAGCAGAAAAAGCCTTACATAAACAGGAAATGACCCACGCTTCTATTTATGTTGAGAATGCGAAGGGGATTTTGGTGAAGTTAGGGGGTAAAATTCGATGAGTAAATTTATTACCCTGACAGTAGAAAGCACGGATGGTGATGTGATTTGTACGGATCAGCTCACGTTGAATGTGAATGAAATCAAAGGGTTTTCACCAATCTATAATGAACTGCAAACCACCAGCAATGGAGATGGCTCAATAGTGTGGATTTCACGCAGTTTACAGATGGATTTGTTACGTTCTTTGGGTTCATTCCACGCTTCAACTTGCCCCCGAGCGTGGCTGGAAGTTCAGGAAACGCCTGAGCAAATTCTTGCTTTAATCAATAACTAAATCAAACCGCCTAACGTGAAAACTTAGGCGGTTTTTTTTATAGGAGATATACACAATGAAAGACAGAAATAAATTGTTGGAAAAAATAAAAAAATTACTTGCATTAAGTAAATCATCAAATCCACACGAGGCGGCAAAGGCTTTAGCACTAGCACAAAAGCTAATGGCTCAGAATGAACTGAATCAAAGTGACATTATATTTTCTGAATATGATAGTAAACAAAAATTTGCTCTGAATACGCCACGTTATATACATAATTTAAGCTCCCTTATTTGTAGAGCCTTTGCAGTAGAGGGATATTTTTCTAATCATTATGCAGGACAAGAATATGGAGAAAATAAGTTACATGCTGTTTTCTTTGGTAAAGAAGAGCGACCTATGATCGCTTCTTATTGCTTTGATGTTTTATATAGACAGTTACAAAAAGCTCGCCAAGATTTTAATGCGAATCAGAGTAAGAGATTAAAACGTAGCACTTTGATAGCTAGAGCTGATAATTTTTGTGAGGGGTGGGTTCTTGGTGTATATGAAATCATAAATGAATTTGTAGTAGATACTCAAGAAAAAGAAGAAATGCAAGAGCAACGAAGAAAACTTAATGAAAAACGGAAATTGACTAAAGGGAGAGTTCGTGAAGTAGGAATTTGTCGAGAACGAGATGATAATTCCAGAGATCTTGGTTATGAGCAGGGCAAGAAAGCTCAGTTAAATCGTGCCGTGAATGGTCAAGAAACAGCAAAATTGGGGTATGCACGATGAAAGTAAAATGTTCTGTTTGTGGTGCAATTCATTCGTTGGATGCGTTGGTTGCTAATGAAGCTGCAAGCCAAGCCTTAAATGCAGCGTTGCTTATCAATGGTGAGTTGGGACGAGCGTTAATTGGTTATTTAGGGCTGTTTCGCCCTGCTGAATCATCACTGACTTTTAAGCGAGTAACAACGCTACTTAACGAACTTACACCAATGATTACAGCACAAACTATTAAACGTGATAGGGATACTTTTCCTGCACCGCCTGAAGCGTGGATTTATGCAATAAATCAAATGTTGGCAAATCGCCAAACCTTGAAATTACCTCTGAAGTCACACGGTTATTTGTTGGAGATTATTGCGAGCTATAAACCTATGAGTACGGCGGTAGTTGTTAGTGACTATGGTAAATCTCATACTCATTCAACATCAAGCAAGATGAATGCAGTGAAGGGAGCGTTGGAATGGGCAACGAATGGATAAAGCCAATTTTAGGCAAGGGTTTTGCTATTTTGCTGACATTACGTCTGAAAAATTCCCCAGCGGAAGATATGGTTAAGCCTACACTAGAAACGTGGTTTCAAGTGATTACTTTTAAACGTATCTGGGAACAATCTTTAGATCAATGGAGATTTGAAGAGGCATTTATGTATTTGGCTCAAACTTGTGAATGGTTTCCTGCCCCCAAACATTTGTTAGAAGCGATGCCCCCCAGAAGGATGAAAGCATTGCCTGAACCACAAATCAGCGATGAACAAATGGCAAAAAATTCAGCAAGATTGAGTGAACTACTCAAGCAACTAAGAAGAGGACGTTATGCGAAATAAGCTGTTGCAGTTAGTACATATTGGTAAAAATCAGTTGGGAATGGACGATGAAACTTATCGAAGCCTACTTTCTCAACAATTCTACCAAAATTCAGCAAAAAATATAAGCTATTCAGAGCTTGTAAAACTTGTGAAAATACTGCAAGAAAAGGGGGCTAAGATTCGGTTGCCTAAAGCTGAAAAACTGTCGCCTATTCAGCGAAAACTGTGGGCGGTTTGGAAGCAAATGGCAAAAGACGGAACTGTAACTGAAGATAGCTCTTGTGCATTAGATAGTTTTGCACAACGCTATTTTCCAACAGTTAAACATTGGAAAGATCTTTCCACCACTGATACAGCTTCTTTGTTAGAAACCTTAAAGCAATGGAAAAAACGAGTAGGTAATTAGTATGAGTATCGCCAAATTTGACAATGAAGATTTTCACACGAAAGCCCCTGACCTATTGGCAGATTTGGCGAAACATACAGTATCTACTGCAAAAGAATTAGCTGGTATTGATGAGCAAACTGCTGAGAATATTGGTATGGTGGTTGCAATGAAAATTGGGCAGTCTTGGGGCGGTTTGAATGTTTATATGCCAAAAGCATTGGAATTGTTCGCTTGTGAACGAGAAAAACAAATCTATAATGAATTTACTGGTAATAACCATTCTTTTCTCGCCAAGAAATATGGGCTTTCTCTTCAATGGATCTATAAGATTGTGAAGCGAGTCCAAAAAGAAGAAGTTGCTAAACGCCAGTTAGATATGTTCAAAGAGTGATTTCCCTTCCCCTTAAAATGAAAAACTCAGTCAAAATCGGCTGAGTTTTTTTATTTCTCTATGTGTAATGTCTTTTCATTTTTTATTTCACATTATTCCGTTTAATTCAATTTTTTCCCTAATTTATCTTACTTATTTAATGATGGTTATGTTGGATTGGTTTACGTTGCAATGCGGACGATTTGCAACGGGCAAGGTTTGCCAAGGGGGCGTTGGCGGCAAAAGGCTTGATGTACTATTTTGACAATCAACCCGATATGTCACAGATTGACTTGCCGAATTTAATCCGTAAAGCTATTCGTAAGCAAGCAAAACAGATGCTTGCTCCGCTGTTTTTTGTGGGGGTAAAAGGTATTCGTACGGTGGCAAACAGCATTGAAACGCTGGCGAGTTGCAAAAAAGGCGAAAAATATAACCGCTTGTATCTCGGGCATATTGTGCGTATGCAGGAAGAAATCGGCACGGGCGGTGCAGGTTTCCGCTACCTTTATGCCTATTTTCTCGAACAAGCCGCCGATATTTGCCAAGAACCGAAGTTTAAACAGGCATCAGAGCAAATGACCGAAATCGGCGACCAATGGCGACAATTCGCCAGCCTTTGTGTAAAACAGTGTCGAAAACCAAGTGCAGAAGGGTATCGGGAAATAGCGGAGTTTTTGAGGGGGATTGCGGAAAGGGAAGAAAGATTGTGGAAGATGGTAGGGTGCGTGTAAACGCACCATGAAAATAAAATGAACGGTGCGTTTACACGCACCCTACGGGGGGTATATGCCGAATTATCGTCGAGATTTTACCAAAGGTGGAATGTATTTTTTCACGGTTGCATTGCAAGATCGAAGTAAAAATTATTTGGTAAGATATATTGATGAATTTAGGGCAGCTTATGCTGAAACTCAAACACATTTTCCATTTGAAACCATAGCAATTTGTATATTACCTGAACATTTTCATTTAATTATGCAATTACCTGAAAACGATGATAATTATTCAAGTCGCTTGAAATATTTAAAAATTAATTTCACAAAGCGTTTGCCTAAACATTGTTTTTCATTACCAACCCAAAGCCAACAAAAACGAGGAGAAAAGGGCATTTGGCAACGTCGTTTTTGGGAACATTTGATTCGTGATGAGAAAGATCTTGCCAATCATATGGATTATATTTACTACAATCCTGTTAAACATAAATATGTACAAAATGTAAAAGATTGGCAATATTCGTCTTTCCATAGAGATGTTAAAAATAATCTTTATCCTGAGGATTGGGGAAGTTGTATCAATAAAGAAGTTGCTCAATTATATAATGAGTAGCACCATTCACAATGTAATAACAGGATAACCAATGGTGCGTTAGCAAACGCACCCTACGAATATGATTAAAATAGAGAATTTAAACCACCAATACCCCAATGCCCTAACCCCTGCTTTGCAAAACATCAATCTGCATATTGAACAAGGCTCGGCGGTTGGTTTGCTTGGTCCGAACGGGGCTGGGAAAACGACTTTGATGTCGCTACTGACGGGGTTGCAAGCGGTGCAATCTGGGCAGATTTTGTTTGAGGGTGTGCCGTTTGAGAAACTGATGAAGGCTCAACGGCATCAAATTTCCCTTGTGCCGCAAGATTTTGCGTTTTATCCGCTTTTGACGGTGTGGGAAAATCTAAAATTTTTCGCCGCACTTTATGATGTCAGCGATAAAAAATGGTTGGCGGAATT
>JBGXMX010000097.1:0-8994 GCA_041809245.1 Glaesserella sp. | reverse complement strand
TTATTTCTTATACCATGTTTGCGAATGTCGCTACTGTGGCAAAAATGACATTCTTTTGGTTCATAATTCAAAAAAGTGGCTTAAAGCCCGTAATATAAGGCTTTAAGCCACTTTTTAGCAACCATTTTGTCTACTATGCCAAAAATCCTACCGCTTACTTCACTTCATTAGGTAAAAACAAAGGCCCTAAATTGCTTTTCGGAATCCCAAAATGTTCAGGATAAGTCACATCCACTAAATACAAGCCTTCTGCTTTCGCCGTAGGTGCGGCAAGGGTTCTGTCCCGTTGTTCCAGTAGCCATTTTATCCACTCTACGGGCTGTCTGCCCTGACCGACTTCAATCAAACTGCCCACGATATTTCTTACCATATGATGTACAAAGGCATTGGCTTGAATATCGACAATAATATAGTCTTGCTGGCGACTCACCTGAAGATGATGAACATTTCGCCAAGGGGTGTGAGATTGACATTGTGCGGCTCGGAATGAGCTAAAATCATTTTCGCCCAACAAAAACTGCCCTGCTTGGTGCATTTTTTCGTGCTCAAGCGGGTGATAATAGTGCGAAACGCCCTTAGGCAAAATGGCTGAACGCAATTTATGGTTATAAATAATATAGCGATAACGGCGAGCCGTCGCACTAAAACGGGCGTGAAAATCTTCGCTCACTTCAACTGCCCATCTCACCGCAATATCTGCTGGCAAATGGGTATTTGTGCCAAAGCACCAACTTTGTAACGGGCGGTTCACTTCGGTTTCAAAGTGAACAACCTGCCCTGTACCGTGTACGCCTGCATCGGTTCTCCCTGCACAAAAGACTTCGCACGGTGTATTCGCAATTACGGATAATGCTTCTTCGAGCTTCTGTTGTACCGAATCGACATTTTGCTGGCGTTGCCAACCAAAATAGTGGCTACCGTCGTATTCAATCCCTAAGGCGATTTTCATTGCAAAAAATTCCCTTAATCTTACCGCTTATTTGTTAATTAACGATAAGAACTCTTTGCGAGTATCTCTGTCTTGCAAGAACACACCGCCGAATGCAGATGTCATTGTTTGGCTATGGGTATCTTTAACCCCACGACATTTCACACAGAAATGGGTTGCTTTCACATAAACCGCCACATCTTCCGTTTCTAAAATGGTTTGAAATGCGGTTAAAATCTGTTCGGTAAAACGTTCCTGAACTTGTGGACGTTGAGCAAAAAACTGTACTACACGGTTAATTTTTGATAATCCAATGACCCAATCTTTCGGGTAGTACGCCACTGCTACTTTACCATCAATCGTCACAAAATGGTGTTCACAGGTGCTGGTTAGGGTAATATCGTCCACCAAAACCATTTCGCTCACTTTCATCCGGTTTTTGATTTTGGTGATTTTCGGGAAGGTTTCATAATCTAAACCGCTAAAGATTTCGTCGACATACATTTTCGCTAAACGGTGCGGTGTTTCTTCGAGGCTGTCATCACGCAAATCTAAACCGAGGAGTTCCATTACCGAGCGCATATGCTGCTGAATTTCACGGCGACGTTCATCTTTATCTTTTTGATGGGGAACGGTTGGGGTTTCAATGCCTTTGGCAAGTAGTGCATCGCGCACGCTTTGGGCTTCGGGTGAGATGTTGCTCATTGGTTTTCCTCTAAAAATTTGAGCGCAAGATTCTACCAAATTGCATTAAAAATACAACGAACAGCAGAGAAATCGTGTAAAATCGGGCGATTATTTACATTGAGACAAAAAGCATGGCGTACTATCAATTTAACACACAACTGGTTGCTGCCGCACAATATCCGTTTGTACAAGCGCTGTTAAATTGCAAAAATTTTGCAGAATCCGAGCGCTTGTTAGGGGCGTCTAAAGGGCGTGGAATCACATGGTTTTTAAATACCGAACAAGAACTTGGGGTCAATAGCGTGTTGCGCCATTATTACCGTGGCGGGCTGTTCGGTAAATTGGTTAAAGATCGCTATCTGTTTACAGGGATTCGCCATACCAGAGCCGTTAAAGAATTTGAATTGTTACAACAGTTACACCGGTGGCAACTACCGGTGCCTCGTCCGATTGCGCTGAAAATCACACACTGTGTCTGCTTTTATCAGGCGGATATTCTGCTCGAAAAAATTGCCGACACTCAAGATCTCAGCCGAATTTTGCAAGAACGTCGTTTATCTGAAGCACAATATCGGCAGATCGGGGCGATGATCCGCCACTTGCATGATTGCCAAGTACACCATTCGGATCTCAACATCCACAATATTCTTCTTGATAGCCACGGCAAGTTTTGGCTGATTGATTTTGATAAATGCCAAATTCAACAAGGTAATGAGTGGAAACAAGCTAACTTAGACCGTCTATTGCGTTCCTTTTATAAAGAAAAAGGGCGATTGCAGATTCAATTTGGGGAGAGCGATTGGCAAGCGCTAATGGCTGGCTATTTGCAAAAAAATTCCTAAAATTCAGCGGTCTGAAGCCCCTTGGATAAGGGGCTTGGATTTGTCATTAAATAATGATATTTGCGATTGTCACGCCGACACAACAAGCCACGATAACACCGATTAAACCCGGCATCATGAAACTGTGGTTGAAGTAGTATTTACCGATTTTGGTAGTACCCGTTACGTCAAAGTTTACTGTTGCAATATCCGACGGATAGTTCGGGATAAAGAAGTAAGCGTAAGTCGCTGGCATGAGACCGACTAATAGCGGGGCCGGCAAACCTAATCCGATACCTACCGGTAACATCATAACGGCAGTTGCCGCTTGGCTGTTAATCACCACTGAGACCGCAAAGAGAGCAAAGGCGAATGTCCAAGGGTAAGTTTCCACCATTTCGGTAATTCCTGCTTTAAATTGCGGCATTGCATATTGGAAGTAAGTATCGCTCATCCACGCAATACCGAAGATAGCAATTGCGGCTACCATACCTGATTTAAACACCACACCGTTCGGTACTGTTTGCGGATTGGTTTTGGTTGCAAGCAAGATAATACCGCCGAAACAGAGCATCATCATTTGAATGATTAACGACATAGAAATCGGTTTGACTTTTTCACCTGTGCCGATGGTACGGATTTCAGGGAACATCGCAATCATGACAATTACTGCTAATGAAAGGAGGAAAAGCAATACTGCTTTTTTCGCACCCGCAGGAAGGGCTTCATTTAAGGTTGTACTTGTGGTGCTGAGAATACGCTCGCGCCAAATCGGATCTTGTAAACGGCGTTGATATTCAGGGTCTTTTTGTAATTCTTTACCGCGACGTAAGCTATATAGTGAAAGTGCAATCGTTCCTGCAAAAGTCGCCGGCACGGTTACGCCGATAATACTTAATAAAGTTACCTGCTCGTAGCCCGGTAATTGGGTAATCTGCGCTAGATAGAACACCACGGCGGCAGAAAGCGGGCTTGAGGTAATTGCAAGTTGTGATGCAACGGAAGCGGCCGCCATCGGACGCTCCGGACGAATCCCGTTTTTAAGGGCAACGTCTGCAATGATTGGCATAACAGAATAAACGGAGTGACCGGTTCCAAGCATGAAGGTCATTACATAAGTAACCATCGGACCAAGCAGAGTCACGCGTTTTGGGTTTTTACGTAAAATACGCTCCGCAACTTGTAGCATATATTTTAAACCGCCTGCGGCTTCCAAAATGGAGGCACAGGTTACTACCGCTAAAATAATCAACATTACGTCAATAGGTGCTTTACCCGGCGGCATTCTTAAAATAAAGACTTCGACGGCTAAACCAATCCCCGACACAACCCCCAAACCAATACCGCCATAACGGCTACCTGCATAGAGGAATGCAAGTAAGAGAATAAACTCAAAATACAACATATAGAACCTCGTTAAATGAAAAATTACTGACGACTATTTTACTGATTTACACCATTTGATAATTTTATTTAAATCAAAAATTTAATCAAATGTGACCTTTTCTTTCAAAAAGAATAAGAAAGCGGTCTTATTTTTCAAAAAATTTGCAAAATTTCTGAGAAATAAGACCGCCTGTTAAGTGTTACATAAAGAAATTAGCCTTCACAACTGCTACAGTTTAGCAAGTTACGGTTAAAGACCTGCGCCGCACTCATTGAATATTGATAGTAAATGGACTTCAGTCCAAGCTCTTCTGCGGTTAAGTATAACTGGTTCAAATCTTTTGCCGGTGTTGCCGGGTGAACCATAATGTTAATACTCTGACCTTGGTCAATATATTTTTGACGTTGAGCTGCTTGCTGAATCACACTGAGCTGGCTGATTTCTGAGAAGGTTTTAAATACTTCTTTTTCTTGATCCGAAAGCTGCTCTAAATGCTGTACCGAACCGTCATTCAATAAAATACTATCCCAAATCTCATCTGTGTCTAACCCTTTCTCTTGTAAGAGTTTTTCAAGGAACGGGTTTTTGTAAACGGTTTTGATCTTCGCCAAATCTTTCACATAGTAGTTTGATTTAAACGGCTCGACTGATGGCGACACACTGCCTAGAATAAAGCTGCTGGATTTTGTCGGTGCAATACTCATTAAGGTGGTATTGCGACGACCATAACCTTTTAAGATCTCAGGCTCGCCAAAGCGTTGAGCCAACTCTTGCGACGCTTTGAGGGTTTTTTCTTGCAAGGTTCTAAAAATCAACGCATTTTTTTGCATCGCTTCAAGACTGTCAAACGCAATGTTATTCGCTTGCAAATAACTATGCCAACCGAGTACACCTAAACCTAACGCACGATGACGGGTCGCAAAACGGTTAGCTCTGTCTAAGAACGGAATGGTTGAGCTTTTCTCAATAAACTCCGACATTACCACATCTAAGAAGTAGGTCAGTACTTCCGGTGCATCGGTATCTTTCCATTCATCAAAATAGAGTAAGTTCATTGAAGATAAACAGCACACGAAACTCTCATCCGCACTTGACGGCAGCATAATTTCAGTACAGAGATTAGAGGCGTGAACGGTCATGTTTTTATCTTTATACACATCGGGGCGACCGGCATTCGCATTATCTTTAAAGAATAAGTAAGGAATTCCCGTTTCCGTTTTGCGTTGCAAAATTTTTGCCCAAAGCTGGCGCTTGTAAGGATCGCCCGCTTTCATGGATTCAAGCCATTCGCGACCGACGCACACGCCATAATACATTAACTGAATCGGGTTACCTTCGGTATGAATATCTAACCACTCATCAATATCGCCGTGTTCAATATCAATATAACCGGCAAACTGACCTTTACGTGAAGTGCCTTGTGAAATCACATCAATACCGGTATCAAACACTTTATTGAAGTTAAATGCACCGTCCGACTTACCATTATTTTTGATTAAACTACCGCGCGGGCGGATATCGCCGAAATATGCCGAAGTTCCTCCGCCAATTTTACTCATCATGCCCACTTCTGCCGTAGTTACCATAATTTCATGAATAGAGTCGCCGATGTAGTTGCCAAAACATGAAATCGGCAAACCGCGATCTAAACCGAAGTTAGACCAAATCGGGGACGAAAGAGAAAAATAGCCGCGAGCCATATAGTGATAGAATTTATCCGCATATCCTTCGATACCAAGCTTGCGTTCCGCATGTTCTGCGATAAAGCGGATTCGGTCGTATGCTGTAGTACCTTCCAGCAAATAGCCCCTTTGTAAGAATAGACGACTATCGTCGTTTAACCAGGCAAAATCCGGTCGTTCAAAATTTAAATAGGTCATTGCAAAAATCTTATAGAGTTAAAAATTAGGGCGGGAGTATAAAGAAAAATTGCTAAAAAAGCGATGGTCTCAAATTTTTCTGTTTAAAAAAGTATTAGTCAGAGTTGCGTTTTTTTAGAGTATTGGTGCTTAAAATTTAAGCTAAAATCTCCCCGTTAAAGGTTAACTCTCGGAAAAACCTAGCCATTTTTTTGAATCGGATTGATAAAAGTAATTTGTTAAATTTTTGTTGATTATTTTTTAAAATAAAAAAATTAATTTTGAGAAATAGTATACAAAATGTCAAAGATAAAATCTTTACAGAGATAAATGCGATCTAGATCACATTTTTGACTAATTTCTATTGCTGAAAATCGCTATCTCTCTAGAATCCACTCCAAAATTCACACTATTTGAGAATAAATTTACAAAGTTCTTAAATTCCTTACACAACCTCACATAAGGAGCAACCAATGAGTATTGCTATTATCATAGCAACCCACGGTGTCGCCGCAGAACAACTTCTCAAAACCACAGAGATGTTGATCGGCGAACAAAGCGATGTGGCAACCATCGACTTTGTTCCGGGCGAAAATGCCGAAACCATTATGGGTAAATATCAAGAGAAACTAGCCAATGAACTCGCTCACTGCGATCAGGTGCTATTTCTTGTCGATACTTGGGGCGGTAGTCCGTTTAATGCGGCAAACCGTGTGTCTGAAGGCAAAGAGAATATGGACATCGTCACCGGTGTCAACGTGCCGATGCTGGTTGAAACCTTTATGGCGCGTGATGACAATCCTTCCCTTGAAGAGCTTGTTGCCGTTGCTCTTGAAACGGGGCGTTTAGGTGTACGCGCATTGCGTTACCAAGAAAAAGAAGAGGCTCCTGCGGCACAACCTGCACCGGCTGCTCAAGCGCCGGCTCAACCGCAGGTTGCTCAAGTTAATCAAGAAGGTAATTTAGTGATTGGTCTTGCCCGTATTGATGACCGTTTGATTCACGGTCAAGTGGCAACCCGCTGGACGAAAGAGAGTCGTGTGACTCGTATTGTGGTGGTCAATGATGAAGTGGCGAAAGATTCCGTTCGTTCGACCATGCTGAAAAGCGTAGCGCCGCCGGGCGTGACGGCTCACGTTGTGCCGGTGGATAAAATGATCCGTGTGTATAACAACCCTGAATATGCCAACGAACGCATGATGTTACTTTTCACTAACCCGACAGACGTGGTTCGTTTAATGGAAGCGGGCGTTGAATTTAAATCTATCAATATCGGCGGCATGGCATATCGTGACGGTAAGAAAATGATTACCAGCGCAGTATCTGTCGATGATAAAGATATTGAAGCATTTAAAGCATTAGATGCAAAAGGCATTGAGCTTGATGTACGTAAAGTCTCAAACGATAGCCGTCAATATATGATGGATTTACTCAAGAAAAATAACTTAATCTAAGGAAATTATTATGGAAATTTCTACATTACAAATTATCTTAGTGTTCCTTGTCGCCTGTATTTCGGGTATGGGATCAATCCTTGACGAATGGCAAACCCACCGTCCGCTCATCGCTTGTACCTTAATCGGTATCGTATTAGGCGATATGAAAACCGGGATCATCATCGGCGGCTCACTGGAATTACTTGCGTTAGGTTGGATGAATATCGGTGCGGCATTGGCGCCGGATGCGGCGTTAGCGTCGGTCGTATCTACTATCTTGGTTATCGTCGGCGGACAAGATATTCCGACTGCGATTGCATTGGCAATTCCGCTTGCGGCGGCAGGTCAGGTATTAACTTATGTAGTACGTGCGATTACAGTCGGTTTCCAACATGCTGCCGATAAAGCGGTTGAAACGGGCGATTTAAACAAACTTGACTGGATTCACCGTTCGGCGTTATTACTTCAAGCAATGCGTATCGCAATCCCGGCATTAATCGTGGCAATGACTGCGGGTACGGATACGGTTCAATCTATGTTGAACTCTATTCCTGCCGTAGTAACGACAGGTCTTAAAATTGCCGGTGGCTTTATTGCGGTAGTCGGTTATGCGATGGTTATCAATATGATGCGTGCAGGCCACTTAATGCCGTTCTTCTATGCCGGTTTCGTAATTGCAGCCTTTACTGATTTCAACTTAGTCGCACTAGGTGTACTTGGTACAATTACCGCAATTCTTTATATCCAACTTCACCCGAAATACAATCAAAGTAAAGTAGTGCAAGTGGTAAATCAATCAAACAACGACCTTGACAACAGATTAGACTAAGGAAGTAAGACTATGACAACTGAAATCAAAAAAGTAACACAGAGCGATTTAAATGCGGTGGTACGCCGTTCTAATCTCTTCCAAGGTTCTTGGAACTTCGAGCGTATGCAGGCGTTAGGTTTTGCCTACTCAATGGTACCGGTCATCAAACGTTTATATCCGGATCCGAATTCGCAAGAGCGTAAAGATGCGATCAAACGCCACCTTGAGTTCTTCAATACCCAACCATTCGTGGCAGCACCGGTATTAGGGGTAACTATCGCAATGGAAGAAGAGCGTGCGAATGGTAAACCAATCGATGATGCGGCAATCAACGGGATCAAAGTCGGTTTGATGGGGCCTCTTGCCGGTGTGGGCGACCCGATTTATTGGGGGACAGCACGTCCGGTATTCGCAGCTTTAGGTGCGGGCGTTGCCTTAACCGGTAGCTTACTCGGTCCATTACTGTTCTTCGTATTATTTAACCTTGTGCGTTTAGCAACCCGTTACTACGGCGTTGTTTACGGCTACAAAAAAGGCTTAAACGTTGTACAAGATATGAGCGGCGGTTTATTACAAAAATTAACCGAAGGTGCGTCAATTCTCGGCTTGTTTATTATGGGGGCGTTGGTTCAGAAATGGACAAGCATTAATGTACCGCTTGTGGTTTCTACCATTCAAAAACAAGATGGCACAACGGAAATTACCACCGTTCAATCTATCTTAGACAGCTTAATGCCAGGTTTATTGCCGTTACTCTTAACCTTTGCATGTATGTGGTTATTACGTAACCGTGTGAATGCACTTTGGATTATTATCGGCTTCTTCGTCATCGGTATCTTCGGTGCGTGGACAGGTATTCTTGCATAATTTGCAAAAAATCCGATAAATCGGACCCAGACCACTGACAAACCCACCTTTTCAGACTTCCTGTCAAAAGTGGGTTTATTTTTTGCCGTTTTATCCCTTTTCTTCTATTTCACGTCTGATATCCACTCAAGCGGTCAGTTTTGTGGATTTTTTTGCCATTACGCCATATTGATGAAGAATAAGCCATAAAAAACGTAA
>JBGXMX010000096.1:0-21254 GCA_041809245.1 Glaesserella sp. | reverse complement strand
ATCAAAAAGGGCTGGAACTGTCGGATGAGGTGGCGAATTTTCTACTAAAACGGCTGGATCGTGATCTGCATATTTTAATCGAAAAATTAGTAGAGCTGGATCACGCCTCATTACAAGCACAGCGCAAGCTGACACTCCCTTTTGTTAAAGAAATTTTAGGGCTATAAATGAATCAACTATCACTGATCAACATCGCCTGTGAGCGGGGCGAAACAAGGTTATTTGAAGGCTGTTCGCTGACCGTTTCAAGCGGGCAGTGGTGGCAAGTCGAAGGGCATAACGGTATCGGCAAAACCAGCTTGCTACGGATTTTGGCGGGCTTGGCGGTGGCTGCGGAAGGAGATGTGTTGTGGAATGGCGTAAAAATTCAGCAGCAACGTGATCAATATTATGAAAACCTCTTTTATTTAGGGCATCATGCCGGCGTGAAACCGGAGCTGACAGCATGGGAAAATTTGCGTTTTTATCAAAAAATTCAGGGGCTGCCGTTAGAGGATGAAGCGCTTTGGAATGCGTTGGCAAAAGTGTCGTTAATCGGGCGTGAAGATTTACCTTGTTCACACCTCTCTGCGGGGCAACAACGCCGTGTCGCACTGGCAAAACTATGGCTGACTACAGCAACCTTATGGATTTTAGATGAGCCTTTTACCGCCATTGATAAAAAAGGGGTTGCCGAACTGATTGCTCATATCGAACACCATTGCGAACAAGGTGGTATGGTGATTTTTACTAGCCACCAAGCGGCGGAAAGTGACAAGGTGCGAGTGCTGTCGTTAGATCCGTTTAAAGTGTGAAATAAAAAACAAGTCGGCGAGATGTTTGTGCCAGTCTATACGTTATAACAGAGATATTTATGATTTTACTCACGATTATCCAACGAGAATTAACCATTGCCTTTCGCAGACCTGCGGAAATTTTAAACCCGCTATGGTTTTTCTTGATTATTATCACAATGTTCCCGCTTTTAATGGGGCCGAATCCCGATTTACTTGCTAAAATTGCCTCCGGTACAGCGTGGGTGGCAGCAGTGCTTTCTGCGCTGCTCTCTTTTGAGCGTTTATTTCGTGATGATTATTTAGACGGCTCATTAGAACAATTAATGTTACTGCCGATTGGTTTACCACAGGTGGCACTGGCAAAAGTGATTGCCCATTGGCTATTGACGGGGTTACCGCTTATTTTACTTTCACCGATTACCGCCGTGTTGCTTTCGCTGGAAACAGAAGTGTGGTGGGCGTTGGTGTTAACGTTGCTGTTAGGGACGCCGATTTTAAGCTGCCTTGGGGCGATTGGCGTGGCGTTGACGGTTGGTTTACGTAAGGGTGGAACCTTATTGAGTTTATTGATTTTACCGCTATTCTTACCGGTATTAATTTTCGCCGCTGCGGTGTTAGAGGCTTCTACCTTGAATGTCGGCTATACGGGGCAATTGGCGATTTTAGGCGCAATGCTGGCGCTCGCATTGACCTTTTCACCCTTTGCTATTGCAGGCGCATTGCGAGTGAGTTTGCAGTAACAAGCGGTCGGATTCAGAGAATTTTTTGCAATTATTGGAGTTTTTATGTGGAAATGGTTACACCCTTACGCAAAGTCTGAAACACAGTATCATTTACTGGGTAAAATTCAGCCTTGGCTTGGTGCTATGAGCTTTTTATTGCTTCTTGCCGCCTTTGTCATTGGTTTGGGTTTTGCTCCGAAAGATTATCAACAGGGTGATAGTTACCGTATTATCTTTATTCACGTGCCGGCGGCGATTTGGTCAATGGGCGTATACGGCTCAATGGCGGTAGCGGCGTTAATCGCTGCCGTATGGCAGATTCGCCAAGCCCACCTTGCTATGATTTCGATGGCGCCGATTGGGGCGGTATTTGCTTTTTTATCGCTGGTCACTGGGGCAATTTGGGGTAAACCGATGTGGGGAACGTGGTGGGTGTGGGATGCCCGTTTAACCTCCGCATTAGTGCTGTTTTTCTTATACCTTGGGGTGATGGCGCTGTATTCTGCGTTCCAAGATCGCAATACAGGGGCAAAAGCGGCGGGAATTTTATCCATGGTCGGGGTGATTAATTTACCGATTATCCATTTTTCGGTGGAGTGGTGGAACACCTTACACCAAGGTGCAACCATCACCAAATTCGATAAACCGTCGATGGCAACGGAGATGTTGATTCCGCTATTGTTAGCCATTTTCGGCTCAATGATCTTAATGATTTGGCTCAGTATTGTGCGTTATCGGAGCGCATTATTACAAGATGAACGCAAACGCCCTTGGGTGCGAGAATTAGCGCAACTTAGTTAGTAGAGGTAAATAAAATGACATTTCAATTTGCATCAATCAGCGATTTTTTTGCTATGGGCGGCTATGGCTTTTATGTGTGGCTTGCTTATGCGATAACTTTTCTCAGCGTGGGATTATTGGTGTGGCAGAGTAAAAGAGAGAGTCGCCAGACGCTGAATCTAGTGAAAAAAGAGCAAGCACGAGAAGCGCAGCTCACCAAGTAACCGACCAAACGGAGTATCAAAAGATGCTCCGTTTTTTTCACATTTACATTTCTGTCATCATTCTGTCACATTTCCCCACTAAACTTTAGCGCGTCAAACATCAATCATTCATTTAACCAAGGAGAAAACACAATGTTATCCAAAGTGATTAAGCAGTTGACAGCGTTAGGTATCTCACTTTCTATCGTCGCAATGGCAAATGCACAAACCATTACCGGTGCAGGCGCCTCTTTCCCTTACCCAATCTATGCAAAATGGGCGGGACTTTATGAAAAAGAAACGGGCAATAAAGTCAATTATCAATCTATCGGCTCCGGTGGCGGTCAGCAACAAATTATTGCTAAAACCATCGATTTCGGTGCATCAGATGATCCAATGAAAGCACAAGCGTTAGAAGAGAATCAATTATTACAATTCCCAGCAATTATTGGCGGAACCGTCCCTGTCGTGAATATTCCTGAAGTCAAATCAGGCGAATTAAAACTTTCGGGTGCAGTACTGGCAGATATTTTCTTAGGCAAAATCACCAAATGGAATGACCCTGCAATTGCCGCATTAAATCAAGGTAGCGCATTACCGGATAAAACCATTCTTGTCGTGCGCCGTTCCGACGGTTCCGGTACAACATTCGGCTGGACAAACTACTTGTCTAAAGTATCTCCGGAATGGAAAGAAAAAGTAGGCGAAGGCAAATCGGTTAAATGGCCGGTCGGTCAAGGCGGTAAAGGTAATGAAGGCGTTGCCGCTTATGTGAAACAGCTTAAATATTCGATTGGTTATGTGGAATATGCCTACGCCAAACAGAATCAACTTGCTTGGGTTTCATTACAAAATGCGGCAGGACAATTTGTACAACCGTCACGCGATAGCTTTGCGGCTGCGGCTGCCAATGCGAACTGGGACGGCGCTGTCGGAATGGGTGTGATTTTAACGAACGAACAAGGCGAGCAGTCTTGGCCGATTACCGCAGCAAGTTTCATCCTCATGCACAAAAATGCAGAGAAACCTGAAAACAGTAAAGGCGTATTCCAGTTCTTCGAGTGGGCATTCAAAAACGGTAAAGATGCTGCCTCCGAATTAGATTATGTGCCGTTACCGGACAATGTGGTCGAAAAAATTAAAGCGCAATGGAAAAGCGATGTAAAAGACAGCAACGGAAAAGCTATCTACTAATGAAAACTGGGTGGCTTGTGTCAACGCAAGCCATCCGGTGAGCCTGTGCAAAATTTCGGTGAAAAACGACCGCTTGTAGAGGTTCATGATAATAAGGCACAGACAATCGGCTGTGCCGTCAGCGTAATAGAAGAAAAATAGTTATGCATAAACTCGATAACAAATGCCTCAATCATCCGTGGATTGAAGGTGTATTTAAAAACACGACCCGCTTTTTTGCGGTTTTGGTGTTTGCGGTACTTGCCGCCATTTTAGTGTCATTAATTGTGGGCAGTTGGGATTCTATCAGTAAATTCCAACTCTCTTTCCTATGGACAAACGACTGGGATCCGGTACAGGATAACTATGGGGCATTGGTGCCGATTATCGGTACCTTGATCTCGGCAGGAATTGCATTGTTAATTGCGGTACCGATTTCCTTTGGTATCGCCACTTTCTTAACGGAACTTTCACCCGACTGGCTACAACGCCCGATTGGTACCGCCGTTGAAATGCTCGCCGCTATTCCGTCCATTATTTACGGGATGTGGGGGCTTTTTGTGTTTGTACCGCTATTCCAAGAGTATGTGCAGCCGCATTTGATTGAGGCTTTCGGCGATTTACCTTTTGTCGGTATATTATTTTCCGGCGCCCCTTTCGGTATCGGTTTATTTACCGCAGGCTTAGTACTGGGCATTATGATTATTCCGTTTATTGCCTCTGTTATGCGTGATGTGTTTAGCGTGGTGCCGCCAATGTTAAAAGAATCGGCTTATGGCTTGGGTTCTACCACTTGGGAAGTGGTGTGGAAAGTCGTGTTACCTTACACCAAAACCGGCGTAATCGGCAGTATTATGCTCGGTTTAGGGCGTGCATTGGGTGAAACCATGGCTGTTACCTTTGTCATCGGTAATGCGTTTGTATTACCGGAGTCCGTTTTCTCACCTTCCACATCGATCGCCTCAGCCATTGCAAACGAATTTAATGAAGCTGGCGGTCTGCAAAAATCAGCCTTAATGGAACTCGGTTTAATCCTCTTTTTGATTACGACCGTCGTTTTAGCCTGTTCACGCTTATTAATTATGCGTATGACCCAAAAAGAGGGTAAAAAATAATGAAAAGCTACCAAAATAAACGTTTTTACTGGCGAAAAGCCAAAAATCAATTGATGTTAACTTTAGCTTATTTGGCGGTGATTTTTGGCTTGTTTTGGCTGATTTGGATCATTCATACCTTATTGATGAAAGGCATTCCCGCCCTTTCATTCGATCTTTTCACCCAACCGACTCCAGCACCGAATGAAGCGGGCGGCTTAAGTAATGCGATTTGGGGTTCGTTATTGATGGTAAGTGTCGCAACCTTTATCGCTACCCCCATCGGAATTTTGGCGGGAACCTATTTAAGCGAATACGGGCGTTACACCCGCTTGGCGCAAGTAACCCGCTTTTTAAACGATGTATTGTTATCGGCACCGTCGATTATTATCGGCTTATTTATTTATGCGATTTACGTTGCGCCGGTACAGCATTATTCCGGCTGGGCAGGCTCTTTGGCATTAGCCATGTTGGTGATCCCGGTGGTAGTGCGCACCACCGACAGCATGCTGAACCTTGTACCGAATAACTTACGTGAAGCGGCTACCGCTCTCGGCTGCCCTCAATGGCGGGTTATCACTATGGTTTGTTACCGTGCTGCCCGTTCGGGAATTATCACCGGCATCCTGCTTTCTGTCGCACGTATTTCAGGAGAAACCGCACCGCTACTGTTTACCGCACTGTCGAACCAATTTGAATCTTGGGATATGAACGCCCCAATGGCGAACTTACCGGTGGTGATTTACCAATATGCCGCCAGCCCGTTTGAAGACTGGAACAACCTTGCTTGGGCAGGTGCTACGCTCATTACGTTATTTGTTCTCACGCTTAATATCTTAACCCGCGTGTTCTTTAACAAAAGTAAATAAGGAAAAATATCATGTTACCGCATCTTATTAATACAAAATTAAATATTAAAAATCTCAATTTTTACTACGGTGATTTCCACGCATTAAAAGATATTAATTTACCGATTGCCAAAAACAAAGTTACCGCCTTTATCGGGCCGTCGGGCTGCGGTAAATCAACATTATTACGCACCTTAAACCGCATGTTTGAACTGTATCCGAATCAACGTGCAACGGGTGAAATTAACTTGGATGGCGAAAATCTACTGACATCCGAGACGGATATCTCGATTATTCGCGCCAAAATCGGTATGGTGTTCCAAAAGCCGACGCCATTTCCGATGTCGATTTACGATAATGTCGCTTTTGGTATTCGTTTATTTGAAAAACTCCCTAAGTCAGAATTAAACGACCGTGTAGAATGGGCGCTGACCAAAGCGGCATTATGGAACGAAGTCAAAGATAAACTGAACCAAAGCGGCGACAGCTTATCGGGCGGTCAGCAACAGCGTTTATGTATTGCGCGCGGTATTGCGGTTAAACCTGAAGTGTTGTTGTTAGATGAACCGTGTTCGGCACTTGACCCGATTTCGACCATGAAAATTGAAGAGCTGATCAGTGAATTAAAACATGACTACACCGTAGCCATCGTGACTCACAATATGCAGCAAGCCGCTCGCTGTTCGGATTATACTGCGTATATGTATCTCGGCGAATTGGTCGAATTTGACGAAACCAAGTACATATTCGATAGACCGAAATACCAAAAGACAGAAGATTACATTAAAGGTAGAATGGGGTAATTTTTCATCATCGCAAGCGGTCGGTTTCAGCAAAAATTTTGCAAATTTTTACCCAAAAAAGACCGCTTGTTGGTACCAAGAGGAGCAATATGACTGGCAAAATTTTAGTGGTGGAAGATGAACGAGCCATTCGTGAAATGATTGCACTTTATCTGTTAAATCAACAGTATGAAGTCGTTGAAGCGGAAGATTATCAAAGTGCCGTCAATCAACTTGCCGAAAAGCCGGAGCTGATTTTATTAGATTGGATGTTGCCCGGCAGATCAGGTATTCAATTTATCGACTGTCTTAAAAAACATGAAGATACGGCTAAAATCCCGATCATCATGCTCACCGCCCGCAGTGCGGAAGAAGACTGTATTCACTGTTTAAACGCCGGGGCGGACGATTACATTACCAAACCTTTTTCACCTAAAATTTTATTGGCTCGTATCGAAGCCTTATGGCGCAGAAGTTATGATCCGCCGACACACCTCATTAATATTGATGATCTGATTTTAGATCAAGAAGCACAGCGGGTTTATTATCAACAAAATGAAATTATTCTCAGTGGAACGGAATATAAACTGCTCCATTTCTTTATGACCCATCCTGAGAAAGTCTATACCCGTGAGCAACTGCTTGATTTTATTTGGGGTAATGATATTTATGTGGAAGATCGCACCGTGGACTCTTACATCCGCCGTTTACGCAAAAATTTAGAACCCTACCAATTCGATCGTTATGTCCAAACGGTACGCGGTTCGGGCTATCGTTTTTCTAACCATTTTCAGGATTGATCAATGAAGCTAAATCTATCGTGTAAACACTTTGCCCTTGAACTGCTTTTTGCAGGCGGTATCTCTTTCCTGTTTAGCCTGTTTTCCCAAACCTTTAGTTTATGGTTTATCGTTTGTTTAATTTTACTGTTGATTTGGCACCACTATAACGAGTTAGCATTGTTAGAAATCTTAGATCCGAATAAACAGGCGACCAAAAAACGCAAAACCAGCGCCATTGAACATATCTCCCAAACGGCGGCGTACTATCAGCAAAGTAAACGTAAAGACAAAATCAAAACCCTGCGTTTACTCTCAAAGCTCAACAAAAATATTCAGTATTTGCCCGATGCCATCATTATTTGTGAAGAAAACGGTGATATTTCTTGGTGTAATCAGGTGGCACAAGAGATGTTTGATTTCTTTTGGGATAAAAAATCGCCTAAAAATGTGTTTAAGGTGATTTTCTACACGGAATTTAAACACTATTTTCGTCAGTCCAAGCGTACCCGACCACTGGTGATTTTGACCCATAACAAACGCTATATTGAGTTAAATTTAAACAGCTATGACAGCGAGTCTTATCTGATTGTCGCACGTGATGTCACCTCGTTTATTCGCCTCATGCACTCGCGCCAAACCTTTTTAGCCAACATGAACCATGAATTAAGAACCCCTTTGACGGTGTTACAAGGCTATTTGGAAATGTTAGAGGGTGATTATGCTACCCCGGCGTTACAACAAAAAGCGATAGAGGCGATGAAAGAACAGAGCCAGCGGATGGCAAATCTTTTACAACAACTGGGGGTGTTAGCTAAAATCGAGCATTCCACCAATGCCGATCACCAACGTTTAAATATGTCGAGTTTAATTTCAGCCATACAAAAAAATACCGATATGTTGACGGATTCCCAGCAGGTTATTTTTGATGTCGAACCCGATATTTATGTGATAGGTGACGAGGGGCAGTTACAAAGTGCCGTATCGAATTTGATTTATAACGCCATTCGCCACGCAGGCGAAGAGACCACGATTGAAATTCGGTGGGAAAAAGTCGAACAAGGCGCCAAATTCAGCGTTTCGGATAACGGTATCGGTATCGAACCGCAACATTTGGCGCATTTAACCGAACGTTTTTATCGTGTGGATGAATCCCGCAGCAATAAAACGGGCGGTAGCGGATTGGGCTTAGCGATTGTAAAACACGCATTAGAACAGCACCAAACCCGGCTTGAAATTAGTAGTGAAGTCGGCAAAGGGAGCCAATTCTCGTTTATTATTCCTGCGGAACTGGTTGATTAAGCGGAGCTGTTTGAATTAAGCGGCTGACCACTTGCCCTGCGGTTTTCTCTTTGATGACCTGCCAATTTTCAGGTAATGGTAATGGCGGGTGCTGCTTTTCGGTTTCTACATAAATCAGAGCATTATCCGCCAGCCAACCGTTTTGTTTTAAACGTTCTAACACTTGCGGCACAAAGCCTTGATGAAAGGGCGGGTCGACAAAAATAATATCGAAGGGTTCTGCGCTGTTTTGTTGTGCAAGAAACTGCAAGCTATCGGTATGAATCACACGTCCTTTATCCGTTCCCAAACTTGCCAAATTTTTATGTAATATCTTTGCCGCATCTGCAAATTTTTCTAAAAAAGTGACCGCTTGAGCCTGACGTGAAAGGGCTTCAAAACCAAGTGAGCCACTGCCTGCAAAACAATCCAAACAGCGAGCGCCGGCAGTATCGGTCATCAACCAGTTAAACAGCGTTTCTTTCACTCGATCGGTCGTCGGGCGCAGCCCTTCGGCGTTGAGTACGGGCAGTTTCCGACCTCGCCATAATCCCGCAATAATCCGAACCTCTCCCATTGGACGGTTTTGTGAAGAATTTCGATTTTTTTTCATAACGAATCACAAGAATTTTTAATAAAAAATGATAAACTACCGACAGTTTATTCCATTTTTACCCAAAATGGATTTTTTAATTTTTAGAGAGAGCAAAAAATGGCGGAAGAAAAGAAAAAAGGCTTTTGGTCGTGGCTGGGTTTAGGCAAAAAAGAAGAGAGTGAACAGCTGCAAACCACTCAAGAGAGTAACGAAATCGAACCGGAATTAGAAATTGTTGAGCAACAAGCGGTCGATTCGGCGCAAAATTTTGCAGAACAAGAACCTGCACCTGAAACCGAGGATATTGCAGAAAATCACACCAAAGAGAGCGCTTGTGAAGCCGAATCGCCTTGCGAACAGTATGAAGAACCTGCTGCGGAGCCTGAAAGTAATCCTGAAAAGCCGGCAAGTGAGGGCGGTTTTTTCAGCCGTTTAATCAAAGGCTTGGTTAAAACCAAACAGAGTATCGGCTCCGGCTTTCGTAACTTCTTTAGCGGCAAGAAAATTGATGACGAATTATTTGAAGAATTGGAAGAGCAGCTACTGGTTGCGGACTTAGGAATGCCAACCACCACCAAAATCATCAAAAACTTAACCGAACACGCTACCAAACAGCAGCTGCGTGATGCCGAATTGCTTTATCAACAATTAAAAATCGAACTGGCAGAGGTATTAAAACCGGTAGCCCAGCCGCTGGTGATTGAAGAGAAAAAACCTTATGTGATCTTGATGGTCGGGGTCAACGGCGTAGGTAAAACGACGACGATCGGTAAACTGGCACGCAAATTCCAAGTGGAAGGTAAATCGGTGATGTTGGCAGCCGGCGATACGTTCCGTGCCGCAGCGGTTGAGCAGCTTCAAGTTTGGGGCGAGCGCAATCATATTCCTGTCGTGGCGCAAAGTACCGGCTCCGATTCCGCCTCGGTGATCTTTGATGCGATGCAGTCTGCGGCAGCCAAAGGGATTGATGTCTTAATTGCCGATACCGCTGGGCGTTTGCAAAATAAAAATAACTTAATGGATGAATTGAAAAAAATCGTGCGGGTGATGAAAAAATACGATGACAGCGCACCGCACGAAATTATGCTGACTTTAGACGCCGGCACGGGACAAAATGCAATTAGTCAAGCCAAGTTGTTTAATGAAGCGGTCGGTTTAACCGGTATTACCCTCACCAAACTGGACGGCACTGCGAAAGGCGGGGTGATTTTCGCTATTGCCGATCAATTTAAGATCCCGATTCGCTATATCGGTGTAGGTGAAAAAATTGACGATTTACGCCCGTTTCATGCCGATGAATTTATTGAAGCCCTATTTGCCCACGAGGAAGAGAAGTCATGATTCAGTTTAATAACGTGAGCAAAGCCTATAAAGGCGGTGGTCGCCCGGCGCTGCAAGGCATTACCTTTCATTTGCCGAAAGGGGAAATGGCGTATATTACGGGGCATTCAGGTGCGGGTAAAACTACGCTTCTCAAGCTCATTATGGGGATTGAACGGGCTAACGGCGGGCAGGTGATGTTTAACGGACACGACATTACCCGCTTGGCGGAACACGAACTGCCGTTTTTACGCCGCCAAATCGGTATGGTTCATCAAAATTACAGCCTGCTGACTGATCGGACGATTTTAGACAATGTAGCGCTGCCGTTGATTATTATGGGTTTAAATCAAGCAACGGTGGAGCGGGAGGCTCGTTTGGCTTTGGCGCGGGTCGGGCTTGAAAATAAAGCCAACTTTTTACCTTTGCACCTTTCAGGCGGCGAGCAACAGCGGGTTGATATCGCCAGAGCTATCGTCCATCGTCCGCAACTGTTACTTGCCGATGAACCGACGGGAAATTTGGATGATAAACTTTCTTTTGAAATTTTCCGTTTATTTGAAGAGTTTAATAAAGCCGGTACGACCGTATTAATTGCAACCCACGACACCAATATTATCGCCCAGCGTCCTAAACCTTGTTTGGTGCTGGAAGAAGGGCATTTGAAGTAAGGATAAATATGCAAACTCGTTTTATTTTACGTTCCGTATGGCAAGATCTATGGAAGCGGAAATTCGGTACTTTTCTGACCGTATTGGTGATTGCCGTTTCATTGACGATCCCGACGGTGAGTTATCTGTTGTGGAAAAATACCAGCCATGCGGCATCACAGTTTTATCCCGAGCCCGAATTGACGGTCTATCTGCATAAAAATTTAGCCGAACATGATGTTGATGTGGTGGTAGAACGTATCCGCCAGTTTGATTCGGATAAAATCGAATCGGTTAACTACATCTCCCGCCAACAAAGTTTGGATGAATTTCGTACTTGGTCGGGGTTTGGCGAAGCGTTGGATATTTTAGACGACAACCCATTACCCGCCGTGGTGACGTTGAAACCGAAAAAAGCATTTACGACAGCGGAAAATATGTTGGAGCTGCGAAACGGTTTACAAGCCATCAAGGGAGTACAAGAAGTCCGTTTGGATAACGGTTGGTTAGAAAAACTGACCGCATTAACCGAACTTATCGCACGGGTGGCGGTGACTTGCACGCTATTAATGTTGGTGGCAGTGTTTCTTGTGATTGGAAACAGCGTCCGTTCCGACGTTTCCAACAGCAAAGCCTCAATTGATGTGATGCAACTTCTCGGCGCCACGGATCACTTTATCGCAAGACCGTTTTTATACACTGGTATGTTTTACGGGCTATGCGGCAGTTTACTTGCCATCTTGTTTAGTTTGGCCACAATCGGCTATTTTACCGGCGTGGTACGCTATGTAGCGGATATGTTTACCGTACAGTTTGAACTACAAGGCTTTGATTTCAGCGAGATATTTTTAATTACGGTACTTAGCGTTTTTCTAGGCTGGCTTGCGGCTAAAATTGCCACCAATCGCTATATTCAACGTATCGGTAATCGCTGACAAGCGCTCTGATTTTGCCGATTTTTTGCAAAATGTGGTAATAAGTACCGAATCGTCTTACGCCGAGGCTTTTCTTTGCTATAATTTTTGTATCGAATACCTTTGAATCATTACCCGTCATGTTGTGGATTTGGTTTACCTTGCTCGCCGCCGCTATGCAGGCAGGGCGCAACGCTTTTCAAAAACAATTAAGTAAAGACGTACCGGTTCTCGGCGTAACGCTTGCCCGATTTTTATATGCCGTACCGTTAGCCGCCGGTTATCTTATTTTTTTATATCAAACCGAACCGAGCTATGCCGTTCCGCACTTTTCCGGATTGTTCTATCTGTATGTGTTCGGCGCATCTGTCGCTCAAATCCTCGCTACATCATTAATGGTGAAGCTGTTTCAACTCAGAAACTATGCCATCGGCGTCGGGCTTGCCAAAAGTGAAGGTGTCATTGCCGCGATGCTCGGCGTGATGTTTTTCGGCACCACCATCAGTTTTATAGGCTGGTTGGGCGTGCTGCTTGGTGGAATTGCGATCTTTTTGATGACGGGCAGTGCCAACCTACGTTATGTTTCGTGGAAAACCTTTCTCATCGGCTGTGGCAGCGGTTTAAGTTTTGCGCTCACATCGCTATGGGTGAGAGAAGCCAGTTTGCAATTAAACAGCCACTACTTACTTTCCGCCGCCTGGGTGTTGTTTTCGGTAATCACCTTTGAAGCGATCATATTGCTCTTTTATTTAGCCTTGCGCGATAAAAGTACACTGATGAAATTACTGCAGCGCCCTAAATTAGCGATCGCCACCAGCATATTCTCTTTCGGGGGTTCGTTCGGCTGGTTTAATGCGATGAGCCTGAATGATGTCGCATTCGTCAAAACCGTCGGGCAGATTGAAGTCTTTTTTATGTTGATGATTTCATATTCCGTCTTTAAAGAACGTTTAAAACGGCAAGATTTACTCGGACTTGCCTTGATCGTCATTGCCGCATTATTGGTGGTATGGGGCTAGCGTTGCTTAAACGTTTTACAAAACCCGGGGACAAGACTACTATATACAAGGTCTTTTTATACAGATAAATCCTATGACTCAAAATCGTAAATTCAAAACCATTGCTATTGTAGGTAAACCGCGTCACGATATTGCGCTTGAAACGCATCTCGCCGTCTATAATTGGTTGAAAGATCGTCAATATAATGTGTTGGTTGAAGCCAATATTGCCAAACAGCTCAATTTGCCTAATGCCGCCGGTATTGCGGAAATCGGCGAATGGGCGGATTTGGTCATCGTAATCGGTGGCGACGGCAATATGTTAGGTATCGCTCGTCAATTGGCAAAATATTGCGTACCGTTGATTGGTATCAACCGCGGTAACCTCGGTTTTTTAACCGACATTGCCCCGCAAACGGCTTTTGAGCAGTTACACAGCTGTTTGGAGCGCGGTGAGTTTTTTATTGAAGATCGTTTCTTACTTGATGTAAAAATTGAGCAAAACGGTAAAGTGGTTGAAGCCCATAATGCCTTAAATGAAGTTGTCGTGCATTCAAGCCAAATTGCCCGCACCATTGATTTTGAAGTCAGTATTGATGGTAAATTTGCCTTTTCGCAGCGGTCTGACGGCTTAATTATCAGCACGCCGACAGGCTCTACAGCCTATTCTCTTTCAGCGGGCGGTCCAATCCTTACCCCAAATCTCAATGCGATTGCTCTTGTACCAATGAACCCCCATAGTCTTTCTTCTCGTCCGTTAGTTGTAGATGGAGACAGTCATATTTCGATGCGTTTTGCTCAATATAACCAGCCCAACTTAGTGGTTAGCTGCGATAGCCAACGATTATTGCCGTTTAGTGCCGATGAACGAGTGATTGTGCAAAAAAGTACAGATACACTGCGTTTATTGCATTTAAAAGATTATAACTACTTTAATGTGCTGGGTTCTAAATTAGGTTGGTTGAGTAAACTTTTTTAGTTTTTCGCCCGACAAGCGCTCTGTTTGGGCTAAAAATTTGCAAAAAATTAAATCTTGCCCTTGAAATCTAAAATCCTACCACCAAATAGCCGAACGTTGTGTCGCATATGCGACACGAATTTTTTAATCTAATAGGAGCAACTCAATGAAAATTCGTCCGTTACACGACAAAGTAATTTTAAAACGTGAAGAAGTGGAAACCAAATCCGCCGGCGGTATCGTTTTAACCGGTTCTGCGGCAACTAAATCTACTCGTGGTACTGTGATTGCCGTTGGCAATGGCCGTACTTTAGATAATGGCACTGTGTTGCCGTTAAATGTGAAAGTCGGTGATGTGGTGATTTTCAATGAATACGGCGTAAAAGAAGAAAAAATTGACGGCGAAACCGTGTTAATTCTTTCTGAAGACAATATTTTAGCAATCGTTGAATAATGTAGGGTGGGTCTTGACCCACCAATAAAACAAGGTATTACATAGACGGTGGGTCAAGACCCACCCTACAATAAGGAATAAAAAAATGGCAGCAAAAGATGTAAAATTTGGTAACGACGCTCGTGTAAAAATGTTAAACGGCGTAAATGTATTAGCAGACGCAGTAAAAGTGACTTTAGGTCCGAAAGGTCGTAACGTAGTATTAGACAAAGCCTTTGGCGCACCAACCATCACTAAAGATGGTGTATCTGTTGCTCGTGAAATCGAATTAGAAGATAAATTCGAGAATATGGGCGCACAAATGGTTAAAGAAGTCGCTTCTAAAGCCAACGATGCGGCAGGTGACGGTACCACTACGGCAACCGTACTTGCTCAAGCTATCGTAAATGAAGGCTTAAAAGCGGTTGCCGCAGGTATGAACCCGATGGATTTAAAACGTGGTATCGACAAAGCAGTAGCTGCAGTTGTTGAAGAGTTAAAATCGCTCTCTAAACCGTGTGAAACATCAAAAGAGATTGAACAAGTGGGTACAATTTCTGCGAACTCAGACAGCACTGTGGGTAAATTAATTGCTCAAGCAATGGAGAAAGTGGGCAAAGAAGGCGTAATCACTGTTGAAGACGGCACTGGTTTAGAAGATGCGTTAGACGTGGTTGAAGGTATGCAATTTGACCGTGGTTACTTATCACCATACTTCATCAATAAACCGGAAGCCGGCACGGTAGAATTAGAAAACCCATACATTCTTTTAGTGGATAAGAAAATTTCAAATATCCGTGAAATTCTACCTGTATTAGAAGCGGTGGCAAAAGCGGGCAAACCGTTATTAATTATCGCAGAAGATATCGAAGGCGAAGCATTAGCAACTTTAGTTGTGAACACGATGCGTGGTATCGTGAAAGTCGCAGCAGTGAAAGCACCTGGCTTTGGCGATCGCCGTAAAGCGATGTTACAAGATATTGCGATCTTAACAGCAGGTACAGTAATCTCTGAAGAGATCGGTATGGAACTTGAAAAAGCGACTATCGAAGAGCTTGGCCAAGCAAAACGTGTGGTGATTTCAAAAGACAACACCACCATCATTGACGGCGTTGGCGATGAAGCACAGATCAAAGGTCGTGTGGCTCAAATCCGCCAACAAATCGAAGATTCAACCTCAGACTACGACAAAGAGAAACTCCAAGAGCGTGTGGCTAAATTAGCCGGCGGTGTTGCAGTAATCAAAGTCGGTGCAGCAACTGAAGTTGAAATGAAAGAGAAAAAAGACCGTGTAGATGATGCGCTTCACGCAACCCGTGCGGCTGTGGAAGAAGGTATTGTTGCCGGCGGTGGCGTGGCATTAGTGCGTGCGGCAAGCAAAGTGGCTGACGTAGTGAAAGGCGATAACGAAGAACAAAACGTGGGTATCCGTTTAGCACTTCGTGCAATGGAAGCACCGCTTCGCCAGATCGTGACAAACGCAGGTGAAGAAGCCTCTGTTGTGGCTCGTAACGTAAAAGACGGTAACGGCAACTACGGTTATAATGCCGCAACCGAACAATACGGCGATATGTTAGAAATGGGTATCTTAGACCCAACTAAAGTAACCCGTTCTGCATTACAATTTGCAGCCTCTATCGCAGGTCTAATGATTACAACTGAATGTATGGTGACAGACCTTCCGAAAGAAGAAAAAGCTGACCTAGGCGCCGGAATGGGCGGTATGGGTGGCATGGGCGGAATGATGTAATTCAGCTCTTAGCTAACTAAAAAATCCCGATGAGTAATCGGGATTTTTTTCAAAGTTAACCTTGCCACCAAGCGGCTATACCAATGACTAAGGCAAAAATTACAAGCCAAATTAAATGTAATTTCGCACTTTTCCGATTAACTTCCTGATTATGTAAACGACGTTGTTCTAACTTTTGTTTATACACTTCCAAATCCGCTTCGTGAAACGAAAAACCACAGTGTGGGCAGTTGGCAGCAGTTTCACTGATTTTTTTACGACATTCGGGACAACGATGTAACGCCATAATTTTCCTATTCTGAAATAAACTGAAGTAATTGTTTTACAAAGCCTTGCGGATTTGCAAGGTGCGTATTATGCCCGGCGTTTTCGATTAAACGGTACGGTAATTGATATTGCTCAACCATCTGCCGAAATTTTCCATCTTGCTCCCCCACCACAAAAATGGTGTTAACGGCAAGCGCCGCAATACGTTCGGGCGAATAAAATGGTTGCTTGGCAAGGCTTGTGGCACTAAGCATTTGTGCGAGAGATTGACCGTCATTAAGCGCTCTTCGATGAATAAGAGCTTGTCTGCTCTCTTTCGTTAAATCAGCAAACACCGTTTGTTGATACCAATCTTGCAGTACTTGAAATAACGGTTCTTGCCGAAAGCGCTCCGCCCAACGCATATCGTTTTGCCAACGGGCTTGTTTCTCCGTCGGCGAGTCTAAGCCGATATTCGCTCCTTCAAGAAATATACCTGCAATATTAGGGTTCTTCGCATTAATGGCATAATCTAACGCTAATCGCCCTCCCAACGAGTAGCCGACCAAATAAAAGGGCTGCTTGCCGATTCGGTTTTGAAAAGTCTCATCCAGTAACTTGCGACACTGATTAAAATCAACGCAGTGAATCTGTTTACTCGCCCCGTGTCCGGGTAAATCAACCACAAGCGGTCGGATTTGCGGAAAATTTTGCAACAGTTCGATAATTTCCGCCCAATCGTCTTGCGCACCGAGAAATCCATGCAAAAAGACAACGGGAATACCCGAATCTTTATACCACGTTGAGGCTAACATTAATCAATGGATGCCCGTGAAATTTGCTCAAGGATAGACTTATACAAAGTGCTGCCCTCTTGATCATTAACTTTAATTTCCACAATCGTCACTCCTTTACGAACATAGGCTTGTTTGAGTTTTGTGCCTAAATCCGCCCAAGTGTAAGGGCGAAGATATTCCAAACCGAACATAGTCGCAATTTGTGAAAATTCCAAATTATGGGATAAGCGATAGAATTTGTCTTTTGCCTGCGGCTCTACAGGCAACATATCAAAGATAGCGCCGCCGTTATTATTAATGATGAACAAAATCGTCGGCTGTGTAATTTGGCGTAACAATGCAATCGAATTTAAATCATGCAGCGTAGAAATATCGCCGATTACCGCAACGGTCGGAGCATCGGAGCCTTTTGCCACTCCTGCCATGGTTGCAATTAAACCGTCAATACCGCTGGCACCACGATTGGTATATACAGGATAGCCTTCCGGTAATTTACACAAGGCATCGACTAAACGTACAAACAGGCTGTTGCCTAAAAAGAGATTACCGTTAGCCGGTAAAACCCGTTCGATATGATGTGCCAACGAAGCTTCATTTAGATTTGCGCCGACTTGCTTTTCAATAAAGGTGGCACAGAATTGAGACAGCGCCAGCGGCTCGAGCAGCCACGGTTTTTGACGTAACGGCGGGTGTACGCGGGTAAAATGGTGTGCTTTAGCCACAAAACGGGTTTGTTGATGGGAAAACGGATTCAGATAAGTCTCCGACTCTTCCACCAACCAATATTCGCCTTTAAATTCCGAAAGAAATTGGTTCACCCTTTTACTCACAATTTGTGAGCCGAACTGGATCACTATATCTGCTTGTAGCAAACGTTGTTCTACGATTTTGTTAGAGAGCCAAATATCGGCATAAGGTAGGTTTGCATCAATACCTGACTGCACATCGCTAATCAAGCACCAACCGAGCGTTTCCGCCCACATTTTTAAACCCATCCCTTGTTCCAACGGCAGTTTGCCGACCACCACTACGCCACGCTTAGTACGCCAGTAGTCCCAATTTTCATGCATTAACACATCGTTTTGGGTGGATTGCTGATCGATCCATTTGGTTTGCGGATGGTTTAACCAGCGTTGAATCGGTGCCAACCATGGATCTTGATGAATAGCCTCTTCATCGGCACCGTAAAGCGGTTCGGCAAACGGCACATTGATATGCACCACGCCCCCTTGCTGCATTTGTGTCGTGCACGCCTGTTCAATCGTTGAAATCAGCCATGTCGGTGAGAATTGTGTATGAGGTTTCGGTAAATTCACGGCGGCTACCGGGTAATCTGCAAATATATGAGGCTGAACAATGGCTTGATTTGCCCCACAGCCAATCAGCTCAGGCGGGCGATCCGCCGAAAGTACAATCAATTTATGGCGCGTAAGGCTTGCTTCAACCACCGCAGGAAAGAGATTCGCCACAGCGGTACCTGAGGTCACAATAATTGCAACCGGAGCTTGTGTCGCTTTGGCCAAACCTAACGCAAAAAAGCCTAAACCCCGCTCATCAAAATGGCTGTGACACTCAACACCACGCTGCTGTTGCAAGGTCAATGCCTCTAAGGTTAATGGGGTAGAGCGAGACCCCGGTGCAATACAGATATGTTTGACACCATAGCGTAATAAGGCATTTAGCACCACTTTTGCCCAAGTGCGATTGAAAGTACTCGTATTCATCCTAATTCTCTTCTCATTTTGTAAATATGTAAGCGCTGAGATTGTAACAAAAATTTGCAAATTTTTGAGGAAATTTGAGCGCTTGTTATGCTATTTCGCACGTTGCAAGTAACTGATAATAAAATCTGCGATCTGCTCCGGCCGGTTAATGTCCAAACAATTTTGTCGAGCTAAAGGGTAATCCGTTGCCGTGGCAAGGGTAAAACTATCTTCTTCTGGCAGCGGCTTTGCCAAATGTTGACGATGTAACTGGATTTTCGGCAACGCTTCATGCTTAAAACCTTCGACTAAAATCAAATCCACTGCAAAACCTTCAAACAAGGCTAAAATTGTTGAAAAATCCGTCGGCTGTGCCGTTTCTACCATAAACGCCCAACGCTCATCGCAGGCGACAACGGTTGGGGTTGCGCCGGCTAACCGTAAACGATGGCTGTCTTTGCCCGGCTTATCAATATCGACATTATGATGGGAATGTTTAATCAATCCGGTTTGAATGCCTCGTTGTTTCAATAATGGAATTAATTTTTCTAATAAAGTGGTTTTACCCGTGCCGCTGTAGCCCGTAATTGCCAGTAGCGGAATTTTGCAAAATTGCGGTGAAAATTGACCGCTTGCGAACTCTTCCGGCGTATTAAAATTGCGAAACGCCGTAGGTTGTTCCGAAAAATCTACGGCAATGCCGGACTGTGACTGAAAAAATTGCAGTACACGGCGCTCGCCTGCTTGTAAATAAGCCTCTAACGCCGGCAATACCGAACGGTGTAGCAACGCAAAGGTCGGGTGCGCACGCTCACCGTCATGGGCATAAGCAATAGTAGCTTGGTTAATCTGTAGTGCGGTAGACAGCTTTTTGACTAAATTCATCGGTAAAAAAGGGCTATCGCAAGGGACAAAAAGCAGATATTCGTTCGGTATGTGCTGTAATCCCGATAGCATGCCGCTCAATGGCCCCTGAAAGTCAGGCAGCGTGTCACTATAATAAGGCAGTTGAGGAAAATGTTGCTGATACTGATCGTGATGGCGGTTAATATTGAGCCAAATGGTTGAAACTTGAGACGTAAGACGCTCGACAATATGGGCGACGAGAAATTTTCCGTTCAATTGCTGTAGCCCTTTTTCTTTCCCGTTTAAACGTCGAGCAAGCCCGCCGGATAGAATGACCGCACACACGTCTTGAATTGGCTTCATTATTTCTCTCCTTATTTTGCAAATTGAACGGCAAAAGTATATGATTCCCGTCGGTTTTCTACAAATTTTTTTAAGGACTTATCATGAAATGTAAACGTTTAGACGAAGTATTAGAACTACTTGGCGAACATTGGCGCAATGAACCCGATCTCCATTTAATCGATCTGCTGCATAAATTGGCAAAAGAGGTCGGCGAAGAAAATAATCTTGATGCATTACGTGATGAAGTGTTGATCTATCAGCTCAAAATGCGTGGTAAAGATAAATCTGAAGTCATCCCAGGTATAAAAAAAGATTACGAAGATGATTTTAAAACCGCTTTACTCAAAGCGCGCGGAATTTTAAACGATTAATTTTGTCTTACTATCACTTTAATCACTTTCACAAGAGGAACTTATGAAAAAATTTAAATTTACTGTTTTACTCGCCACTCTTTCCGCTCTTTGCGCTTTCTCCGCTCCTGTGAATGCACAAGATCCCGTGTTAAATAAAGAGTATCTTGAAATTAGCAAAGCCCCGGCGGCTCAAAAGGAAGTGTTAGAATTTTTCTCTTTCTACTGCCCGCATTGTTACGATTTTGAATTTACCTATAAAATTCCCGAATCCATCAAACAAGGCTTGCCGGAAAATACTGCGTTTAAACAGTATCATGTCAACTTTTTAGGACGCCAGTCAGAAAATTTAACCCGCGCTTGGGCGCTTGCTATCGCATTAGGTGCGGAAGATAAAGTAAAGGCCCCACTATTTGCAGCGGCACAAAAAGACAGCTTAAAATCAATGGATAATATTCGCGCGATTTTCTTAGCCAATGGTATTACCGCTGAACAGTTTGACGGTGGAATTAACAGCTTTGCAGTCAATGCGCTTGTAAACAAGCAGCTACAAGCCGCAGAAGCATTTAAAGTACGCGGTGTACCGGCATTCTTTATTAATGAACAATATCAAATCAATGTTGAAGGTTTCTCGGATTCCCGTTCAACCGGCGAATTTGTTCAACGCTATGTAGATGCGGTACTTTTCTTAGTGAAAAAATAGTAGCGGACTGAAGCCTGTTTAATACAGGCTTTTTTTACGTGAATCCTCCGATAGCACACGTTTTTAACGGCATAGTAGACAAAATGGTTGCTAATTTCGTGAAAACTATGCCTATATGACAAAGTGGTTGCTAATGAATATTTTTAATTATTCTTAGCAACTCTTTTTATTTAAAAAATCCTTTATAAACATAATCTTATGCCTTTTT
>JBGXMX010000095.1:0-4477 GCA_041809245.1 Glaesserella sp. | reverse complement strand
TTAAATCCACCACTATCATGTGATTTAAATATTATTGCGGATACCACCTTCTTTGGTCGTGAATTTGGTATTTTAGTCCTGATGGATTCGCTTTCTAAAAAGGTGGTTTACTATCGTGTCAAAAACGGAAAAAAGATGTTTATTACAGGATAGCGTTCAATTCACTTCGTATGAAAGGCTATAAAATTCAATCAATTACCTGTGATGGTAGACGGGGTATATTTAAAGGATTTTTTAAATAAAAAGAGTTGCTAAGAATAATTAAAAAATATTCATTAGCAACCACTTTGTCATATAGGCATAGTTTTCACGAAATTAGCAACCATTTTGTCTACTATGCCACCTTTTTTCATGCGACGATTTGCAAATTTTTCAAGAAAATTGAGCGCTTGTAGTTTACTTTACGGTAGGAATAATCACCGCAGGATCAAGCGGAGCTTCAATTTGGTCGATAATTTTTTGTAACCCGTAGTCATCTTTATCTGCTGTCGGGCTAAATAAGTCAATTTCTGTATTTAGTTTATCATTTCTAATCCCAATCCAATTGGCTATACCGTCGGTAAAATTGAGCCCTGATTTAAACGCTGCGTAATGTTTGCGTTGTGTATCATCGCTGCTGATTTTAAAGAGCGGGATATCAAAATGTAATTTGCTTTTTCCGCTACTGTTATGAATAGCGATGTGCTTATCGTCTATTTGGTGAGCTAATCCGTGATCGGCAAAATAAACCATCGAAAAACGGCGCCCTGTCTGTTGCTCTTGCCGGGTGAGCTTCTGGTGAAGCTGTCGTAAGATTTCATCAGTCTTTTTAATGGTGGAGATATAGCAATTTACATCACTATATTTGGCTTCAATCGCCTCATCATTAAATATTTTAGGGTAGTCCGTTAAGCGATCACAACTGATCGGGTGAGAGCCATATAGATGGAGTACGATAAACCGTTTGCCTTGGTGCCTGGATTCAAGAATCTGCTGAAATTGCGGTAAGAGGGCAAAATCACTGCTGTTTTTGTCAAAAGAATCACCGCTTTTTAGGAAAAACGTTTCGTCACTTTTATTCGCAAGAGATGAAATCGGGGTATCAAAGGAGCCCAAACGCCCGTGATTAGAGAGCCAATAGGTTTTGATGCCGGCGGACTTAATTAAATCTATCATGCTGAGTCCGTACTGTCCTTCCCATTGCTTGGTGTCAGGTTTGGTGAGCATTAATTTGAGCGAGGCAATCGTATTGGTGCCGCCTGCGGTTAAACCATCAATCAAGATGCCGTTTGCTTGGCTCATAAAGGGCGTATTTTCAATCGGATAACCGTATGCATGGTGATAATCCTTTCTCGCACTTTCACCAATGACAAGAATATAGTCATCATACTGCGAATTTGGGCTTAGTTGTGACTGTCCCCACTGGCTTTCAATCGTTAAATCATTTAAGCGGGTAAATTCTTGTTTGACCTTCATTATGGCGTTGATGCCTGTTGTGATAAACGTTGAAGGCGCTGTAGAAAAGAAAACCGTGATTCCCATAACGGTTAAAAACAGCTTATTTTGTTGAAATTTAAGTCTGTAGCGTACACGAAGAAAATGCAATACAAAAAGTGAAACGAAAATAAACGTACAAACAATAAAATTTGTTAGTGGAATTTGATGAAAAAACTCTTTGCTTTCTTGTAAATCGGTTGCGATTACTGAGGCGACATACTGATAAGACGGTGCACCAAAGGTAATCCCAACAGGGGTGTAAAATGCATATAAACAGCCAAGCGGAAGCAGTATGAAATAGAATGCTTTTTTTGAGCTGTTTAATAAGATGATAACAAAGGCAAAGAGTGCCGTTTCCAATAAAGATGGCGTAGCGCTAAATCCGGCACCGAGTAACATGGCATAACTGACAGCAAGTGCGAGAACGAGATAAACAAGCGCTAAGATCCGAGAAAAATTTTGCATAAGTAGATAGATAAGAAATAAAAAGGATTTTACCGAAATTATGGGCGAAATTCTATCGACGGTAACTATTTTCTGATGTAGTCGGATGGGCTATAATATTGCGATTTTTTTCCAACCCATAACAGAGGTCAGTATGAGCAATCCGATTTATAAGCGTATTTTATTGAAATTAAGTGGTGAAGCGTTACAAGGAGATGAGGGATTCGGGATCGATCCTTCCATTCTAGATAGAATGGCTTTGGAAATTAAAGAGTTATTGGCAATGGGCGTTGAAGTTGGTGTAGTACTTGGCGGCGGTAACTTATTCCGTGGGGCTAAATTGGCAAAAGCCGGGATGAACCGTGTAGTCGGCGACCATATGGGGATGTTGGCTACCGTGATGAATGGCTTGGCAATGCGTGATGCGTTACACCGTGCCGATGTTAATGCCAAATTGATGTCGGCATTTCAGTTAAACGGTATCTGTGACACCTATAACTGGTCGGAAGCGATTAAAATGTTACGTGAAAAACGTGTGGTTATCTTTTCGGCAGGAACAGGCAGCCCGTTTTTCACTACCGATTCAGCCGCTTGCTTACGCGGTATTGAAATTGAAGCCGATGTCGTGTTAAAAGCAACGAAAGTTGATGGTGTATATGACAAAGATCCGGCTAAAAACCCTGATGCAGTACTTTATAAAACACTCACTTATGAAGAGGTGATTGATAAAGAATTACAAGTGATGGACTTAGCCGCATTCACTTTAGCTCGTGACCACGGCATGCCGATTCGCGTGTTTAACATGGGAAAAGCAGGGGCGCTACGTCAAGTCGTCACAGGTACTGAAGAAGGAACGACGATTTCTTAATCAAAAAAATGCTGAGTAGCAAAAGTTACTCAGCATTTTTTTATGCGACCAAAGAAATACTTAAGGTAGATCGCTCTCCGCATGGGGATTTTTGGTAATAAACATCGCATCGCCATAGCTGAAAAAGCGATATTTCGCTTCAACGGCGTGTCGGTATGCGTCCATACAGTGTCGATAACCTGCAAAAGCAGACACCAGCATAATTAAAGTCGATTCGGGAAGGTGAAAATTGGTGACTAATGCGTCAACAACACGAAAGCGTTTTCCCGGATAGAGGAAGATCGATGTATCGGAATAAAAGGGTGCAATTAATGTACCTGATTTTTCCGCTTGCTGCGCCGCACTTTCAATGGAGCGTACGGATGTGGTTCCTACACAAATCACTCGTTTTCCGTTGGCTTTGGTGGTAAGAATTTTATCGACCACTTCTTGGCTGACTTCCGCATATTCTGCGTGCATTTTATGTTCTTCGATTGTTTCCACTCTCACCGGTTGAAAGGTTCCCGCGCCGACATGTAGCGTCACAAAAGCCGTATCAATCCCTTTTTCGGCGAGTTTTCGTAACATTTCATGATCAAAATGTAAGCCGGCGGTTGGCGCTGCAACAGCTCCTAAGACTTTACTATATACTGTTTGATAACGCTCTTGGTCGGCATCTTCATCAGGACGATCAATATAAGGCGGTAGAGGCATATGTCCGGCTTGCTGCAACAGCTCAAATAAAGGGCGCTTGTCAAGAAACTGTAATTCAAACAGCGCTTCATGGCGGGCAACCATAACGGCATTTAATCCTTTTCCTTCTCCTAACTTATCTTCTCCTAAAACGAGTTCTGCGCCTTCTTTAGGGGCTTTTGACGCTCGAATATGGGCTAAGCAGCGGTGTTCATCCAGCACTCTTTCAATTAAGACTTCCAGTTTACCGCCGCTTGATTTACGCCCGTAAAGACGGGCAGGAATCACGCGAGTATTATTGAAGATCAATAAATCTCCGCCATTTAAATGAGAAAGAAGATCGCTAAATTGCTGATCTTGATATGTACCACTTTCACCGTTTAAGTAGAGTAGTCGACTGGCGGAGCGTTCAGCCATCGGATAGCGGGCAATCAGCTCATCGGGGAGTTCAAAGTGGAAATCAGATAAATGCACAATATGTCCTTAAAATAAAATTGCAAATTTTTAATCGAAACCGAGCGCTTGTTAGATAATCATATCGACCATTTCACCGATAACATTGACCAATTGTTGATGATCATGGCGGTATTTAATATTTTTGTCATGTAGCGTTCGGCTCATTTTAAGGATATGAGACGGTACTGTAGACGAGTTATCTATGGTTGTAATTACACCTTCAAGACGCTCTTGACCGATACATTCCTCAATCCAACGAATACGCTCGTTTAATGTTAATGTTCCGGCAATACCGTTTTCTTTGGCGATATTATCAATAAAAATCACCTTGGCTTTACTTTTATTGATGGCATCGGCAAGATCAGGCAGAAGCAATGCCGGCATTACACTGGTAAAGAAGCTTCCGGGGCCGAGAATAATTAAATCCGTTTGTGCAATAGCATTTAACGCTTCAGGCGTTGCCGAAACCTCAGGAGAGAGAGAAAGGCGGCTGGGAACTTCGGTTAATGCGTCAATGGAGATCTCACCGAATACGGTTTCGCCGGAAGGCAGATGGCTTTG
>JBGXMX010000094.1:0-4872 GCA_041809245.1 Glaesserella sp. | reverse complement strand
TCCCCTAACCCCTCTTTGCTAAAGAGGGGGATTGTTAGAAGGAACACAAAAATGAGCCGTGATAATGTTTACCAATTTATTGATTTACCCCGTGTGGATCCGTCAAAAATTCCATTAAATAGTCGTAAAACGGAATTTATTGAGATCTACCAAATATTCAGTCAAGCACAGGCAGAGTCGCAAGCCGACCGCTGTTTAGAGTGTGGCAACCCCTATTGCCAGCACAAATGCCCGTTGCACAACAATATTCCTAACTGGCTACGTTTAGCAAAAGAAGGGCGTATCATTGATGCCGCAGAGCTGGCACACAGCACCAACAGCTTACCGGAAGTTTGCGGACGCGTTTGCCCGCAAGACCGCTTGTGTGAAGGTTCTTGTACCTTAAATGCCGAATTTGGCGCGGTAACCATTGGTAATGTCGAGAAATACATCACCGAAAAAGCCTTTGAAATGGGCTGGCGACCAACAGTTAAAAATGTACCTAAAGCTCACAAAAAAGTCGCGATTGTCGGGGCGGGTCCAGCAGGATTAGGTTGTGCAGACGTGTTAATCCGCAACGGTGTTGATGTGGTGGTGTATGAACGCCAACAAGAAATCGGTGGCTTGCTCACCTTTGGTATTCCATCATTCAAGTTAGAAAAAAATGTGATGAGCCGTCGCCGTGAGATTTTTAGCGAGATGGGCATTGAATTTAAACTGGGCGTAGAAATCGGTAAAGACGTCAGCCTTGACGATTTGGTTGCTCAATACGATGCGGTTTTCTTGGGCGTTGGCACTTATCAAGGTATGAAAGCCAATATTCCAAACGAACAGGCACAAGGCGTTTATTCTGCGTTACCATTCCTGATTGGCAACACACAACATTTGCTCGGTTTTGATGCTCCTGATTATGTGTCAATGGCAGGTAAAAAAGTGGTGGTCTTAGGCGGTGGCGATACCGCAATGGACTGCGTAAGAACATCGGTGCGTCAAGGTGCAGCAGAAGTCACCTGCGTTTATCGTCGTGACGCAGCCAATATGCCAGGTAGCCGCAAAGAATACAGCAATGCCAAAGAAGAAGGCGTCGAATTCCAATTCAACGCTCAACCCGTAGAGATTGAAGCTGAACCATTAGCCGTCGAAACCGACCAATCAGGCAAAGTAACAGGGATTAAAATCGTCAAAACCCAACTGGGCGAACCCGATGCAAACGGTCGTCGCCAAGCCGAAATCATCGAAGGCAGCGAAGAAATCATCGCTTGTGATGCGGTTATCATCGCTTTTGGCTTCGCCCCACACGAAATGCCTTGGCTTGCCTCAATCGGCGTAACCACAGACAGTCGTGGCAGAATTGCAACGACTGGCGGGCTCAAGCAACAAACTGCCAATCCAAAAGTCTTTGCCGGTGGTGATATCACTCGTGGTTCAGACCTTGTGGTTACCGCTGTTGCCGAAGGGCGTGATGCGGCACAAAGTATTATGGAGTATTTAGAGGTGTAGTAAAACAAGCGGTGAGATTAGATGGAAATTTTGCAATTTGCAAATTTTCATCAGAATCTAACCGCTTGTTTTTCTCTGATGGAGCACGTTTTCAACGTGTGCTAGATAACGAACATCATCTTAGAAATTTTTAATATGAAAGTCGTCCGCTTATTTTATCTCTTACTCCGTAAAATTCCCTCTACATTCTCTTCCAACCAATTGACTAAAGCTACCAATTTTTCTCCGGCTTGCGTGCCGTATTCCGTTAAAGTGTACTCGACATGCGGCGGGACGGTATTATAGGATTTGCGAATCAACATACCGTCTTGTTCAAGTTGCTGCAACGTTTGAGTCAGCATTCGTTCGCTCACACCTTCAATTTCCCGACGGATTTCACTAAAACGCTTTGTTCCTTTCATCAAAACAATCATAACCAATACCCCCCAACGGTTAGTCAGGTGCTGCAAAATCGGTCTGGAAGGGCAATTTACGGCTAACACATAACCACGCCCGACAAAATCAGAAAATTTTTCCATTTTTATTTCCTTTATTTCAATTAGTTAAAAATTTTTGTAAAACTTACATCTTTGAGATTACTTTTTTAAAGTAAGTTTTAAATATATACTACACCACATCAGCCCTTTTGACAAAAAATCAACAAAAATCACTCTGTTTGGATTAAAACAGCAATCCGCTCGTTCCAAAAATGTGATCTTGCTCCAATTTTTGAAAAATTTTTGAAATAACTCTTCACAAATTCAATCATTCATCGGTATTATTGCCCTACACAAATAAAATAATAAAAAACATTCCTCGAATATATCGTCTTTTATGCGACATTATCTAATCCGTAATGTCGCATTTTTTATTTGCAAATTTTTCTTTAATAAGAACCGCTTGTTTTCATTTTAAAGCTTACAAAATACGTTAGAGTTTAACGAAACCGTCATAAATATGAACGGCGTCTCCCGTCATAAACAGTGGCTGCCCTACTCCTTGCCATTCAATGTGTAACGTTCCGCCGGGTAAATCCACTTGCACATTGTTGTCTAATACGCCTTGCATAATACCGACCGCAACCGCACCGCAAGCGCCGCTTCCGCAAGCTTGGGTTTCGCCCGCGCCACGTTCAAACACCCTTAATTTGATGTGATTGCGATTAATTACTTGCATAAAGCCGATATTCGCTCGTTCTGGGAAGCGTTCGTGACGTTCAAGTAAAGCGCCTAATTCATTCACGTTTGCCGTTTGAATATCTTCAACTTGTAATACACAATGCGGATTTCCCATTGAAACCACGCCGCACAAAACCGTTTGGATGTCCGTTCTTAAAATATAGTTTTTTTCAAATTTATTCGCTGAAAACGGAATTTGTGCCGGCTCCCAAATCGGCTCGCCCATATTGACTCGAATTTGTCCGTCGTCTTTTAAACTTAAGATCATTTTGCCTTTTGCGGTACTGACATGAATATGCTGTTTGTGCGTAAGCCCTTTTAGGGTGACAAAACGGGCAAAACATCTCGCTCCGTTACCGCATTGAGAGACTTCGCTGCCATCCGCATTAAAAATGCGGTAATGAAAATCCAACTCGGGATCGTAAGGAGGTTCAACGAGAAGAAGTTGATCAAAACCGATTCCGCGATGGCGATCGGCTAATTTCCGAATAATATCTTCCGTTAAAAACACATTCTGTGTAACGCCGTCAACGACCACAAAATCATTGCCAAGTCCGTGCATTTTTGAAAATTGCATATATTTTCCTATGATTAAAAATGTTTATTGATCTGGATTATGGCGACGGCAATTATTTATTGTTATATTGCCTGCCCTTTATATACGGGTGTTTACGCCTTTAAACTTCCTCAGTATGGGGACTTTTTCTTAAAATTACAATGGAGCAATCTATGTCTATGATGTTTATCATTCAATTTGCTGTTGTATTACTCTGTATTTTAATCGGTGCGCGTATTGGTGGTATTGGTTTAGGGGTAATGGGCGGCTTAGGTTTGGCAATTCTTGCTTTCGGTTTCGGGCTACAGCCGGCAGGATTACCTATTGATGTGATGTTTATGATTATGGCGGTCGTTTCTGCCGCAGCTGCAATGCAAGCCGCCGGCGGTTTGGATTATATGATCAAAATCGCAACCAATATTTTACGTCGCAACCCGAAATATATTACGTTTATCGCACCAGCGGTAACTTGGACATTTACTTTCTTAGCGGGTACGGGTCACGTGGCTTACTCCGTACTCCCGGTGATTGCAGAGGTTAGCCGTCATAACGGTATTCGTCCTGAGCGTCCGCTCTCTATGGCGGTTATCGCTTCACAATTTGCAATTGTAGCAAGTCCGATTGCGGCGGCTGTCGTTGCCGTTGCTGCATTAATCGAACCGCAAGGATATAGCATTGGCGATATTTTATCCGTAACTGTCCCGGGTACGATTTTAGGTTTATTCTGTGCCTGTTTAATAGTCAATAAAATGGGTAAAGAACTTAAAGACGATCCTAACTACCAACGTTTATTAAAAGATCCGAAATATCTCGAAGAGAACCATGCCAATACCAGCCCTGCCGATATAGTAATCAGCCCGACCGCTAAAAAATCTGTCGGCTTATTCCTTTTCGGTGCGCTCCTTGTTGTCTTTATGGGTACATTCCCTTCTCTACGTCCGGTTTTTGACGGCAAACCTATGGGTATGGCGCATACGATCGAAATCGTGATGTTAACGGTCGGAGCTTTGATTATCTTAACCTGTAAACCGAATGGCAATGCCATTACTCAAGGATCAGTCTTCCACGCCGGTATGCGTGCGGTGATTGCGATTTTTGGTATTGCATGGTTAGGCGATACATTAATGCAAGCACATATGACCGAAGTTAAAGATATGGTAAAAGGCTTGGTCGAAAGTGCACCGTGGGCATTTGCGTTTGCATTATTCCTCCTTTCCGTATTGGTTAACAGCCAAGGAGCAACTGTTGCAACCTTATTCCCTGTAGGTGTGGCATTAGGTATTCCGGCGCCAATCCTTATCGGGGTTTTTGTTGCCGTAAACGGTTACTTCTTCGTGCCTAACTACGGTCCGATCATTGCTTCTATCGACTTTGACACCACCGGTACTACCAAAATCGGTAAATACATTTTCAACCACAGCTTTATGATCCCGGGTTTATTAAGCATGGCATTTAGCTTAGCCTTCGGATTATTGTTTGCCAATATATTCCTTTAATAACCAAACAAGCGGTTTGATTTGTGCAAAAATTTGCAAAAAATAGGCATAGTAGACAAAATGGTTGCTAATTTCGTGAAAACTATGCCTATATGACAAAGTGGTTGCTAATGAATATTTTTAATTATTCTTAGCAACTCTTTTTATTTAAAAAATCCTTTATAAACATAATCTTATGCCTTTT
>JBGXMX010000093.1:0-7683 GCA_041809245.1 Glaesserella sp. | reverse complement strand
TGAATTTGGTAGCCTTGGCGGTGCGGCGATCACGATGATCGAATCTATTCGCAATATGATGCAACATACGGATCTGACATTAGACGAAGTACTTCGTATGTGTACCCTGTACCCGGCAAGAGCGATTCACATAGAAGACAAACTCGGATCTATTGAAGCGGGCAAAATCGCTAACTTAGCAGCGTTTAATAGCCAATTTGAAGTGATTGGTACTGCGGTAAACGGTCAGTGGAAATGGTCTCAACTATAACCGAAGATACCCCATAAAGATAAAGACCGTTTAAAATATCCGATTTAAGCGGTCTTTTTTATTGTTTTTGAATAATTTCAAATTTTTATCAATTTCTCGCTTGCTCTCATTTGAGTTTTTGCGTAGAATTGTCCACCTATTTTATATGAATTTAAGAGTGCCAAACGCAAAGCGATAGGCACATATTAGCGGAGTAAATATGTACGCAGTTTTCCAAAGTGGCGGCAAACAACACCGAGTAAGCGAAGGTCAAGTTGTTCGTTTAGAAAAACTTGAAGTAGCGACAGGTGAAAAAGTTGAGTTCGACTCAGTGTTAATGGTCGTTAATGGTGAAGATGTTAAAATCGGTACCCCGGTTGTTGCCGGCGGTAAAGTAGTGGCAGAAGTGGTTGCACACGGTCGTGGCGAAAAAGTTCGCATCGTTAAATTCCGTCGTCGTAAACACAGCCGTAAACAACAAGGTCATCGTCAGTGGTTCACAGAAGTGAAAATCACTGGGATTCAAGCATAATTTCAGAGGAGATCAAGTAGATGGCAACTAAAAAAGCTGGTGGTTCAACTCGTAACGGTCGTGACTCTGAAGCTAAACGCCTTGGTGTTAAACGTTTCGGTGGCGAATCTGTATTAGCAGGTAGCATCATCGTTCGTCAACGTGGTACAAAATTCCACGCAGGTAGCAATGTAGGTATGGGTAAAGACCACACTTTATTCGCAACTGCTGACGGTAAAGTAAAATTTGAAGTTAAAGGCGAGAAAAATCGCAAATATGTAAGCATTATTGCTGAATAATCTTCAAAAGAATAAGATTAAAATGCCCCGCTAATCAATTAGCGGGGTTTTTTATTACCATTGAAACAAGGCGAATTTATGTCAAAATCACAACCTTTACTTGGCTTTCTCTTTGCCCTAACTGCCGTAATGATGTGGGGTATGTTGCCGATAGCCTTACAACAAGTCTTGAAATTTATGGACGCTCAAACGATCGTCTGGTTTCGGTTTGTTACTGCAATGGTAGGGTTGTTTTTGATTTTGTTCTTTGCAAAAAAACTACCAAAAGTGACCGCTTGTACACGCCGAGACGTATCTCTACTGCTATTCGGTGTATTTGGCTTATCTTGCAACTTTTATTTATTCAATTTAGCGTTAAACCATATCCCGCCTGCGGCAAGTCAAATCATCAGCCCGTTTTCCTCATTAATTATGGCACTTATCGGGGTGTATCTGTTTAAAGAAAGTTTCGGTTTACATCAGAAAATCGGCTTAGTCATTGTACTGATTGGTTTGGGTTTGTTTTTCAATGATCGCTTTGACGATCTTGCGCGGATGAATGAATACGCATGGGGAATACTTTCTGCTGTAGGCGCAAGCTTAATTTGGCTTTGTTATAGCATTGCCCAAAAGATGATGTTGTATAAATTCAGTTCTCAGCAGATTTTGTTATTTATCTATTTCGGTTGTAGTTTGGTGTTTACACCGTTAACAGACTTATCTCAAACGGAAAACCTCACAACGTTTGCTTGGTGCTGTTTGATTTTTTGTTGCTTAAATACAGTCATTGCTTATGGTAGTTACGCCGAAGCGTTAAATCGTTGGGAAGTGACTAAAGTGAGCGTAATGATGCCACTTATCCCGATCTGTACGATTTTATTTTCGCAGTTGGCATTTTATTTAAGCCCTGAACATTTTGCTGAGCCTGATTTTAATCACTTAACCCATTTAGGGGCGGTTATCGTGGTATGTGGAGCCATGCTCTCTGCCGCCGGGCATAAACTTTTTTATCGACATAAACGGATTTAATATGAAGCCACAACGTCCATTACTTGGATTTTCGTTAGCCTTGCTTACTGCAATGATGTGGGGTTCTGTGCCGATTGCAGCACAAAAAGTGTTGAGTGTTGTGAATGCTCAAACGCTTGTATGGGCTCGTTTTATTGTGGCAGCAATCGGTTTGTTACTCATTTTAGGCTTTACAAAAAAATTGCCGAAACTGACCGCTTTCACTCCACGTTTTCTTTGGTTAATCGTGTTAGGCGTGGTAGGCTTATCGTTGAATTTTTTCTTGTTTAGTTATGGTTTAAACTTTATTTCACCAACAACCAGCCAAGTATTGTGGCAGTTAGCTCCGTTCACAATGATTTTATGTGGCGTGGTGATTTTTAAAGAACAGTTTGGGCGACACCAGCAAATCGGCTTGCTGTTACTCATTATTGGTTTAATCGCCTTTTTTAATGAGCGTTTTGAGGAAATTTTCCAGTTAGGCACTTACGCTTTTGGGCTGCTTGTTGGTGCGGGAGCTGCGGTTGTTTGGGTTGTTTATGCGATAGCCCAAAAAATGATGTTGGCAAAATTTAGCTCACAGCAGATTCTGCTGATTATTTATGCGGGTTGTGCATTGGTACTTACCCCATTTGCCAGCCGGATAAATATGGATGGATTTGATCCGTTTTTATTGGGTTGTTTCATTTTCTGTTGTTTAAATACCTTGATTGGCTACGGAGCGTATGCCGAAGCATTAAATCACTGGGACGCGTCAAAAGTGAGCGTAGTTACGATTTTAGTCCCGATTTTTACGATGGTTTTTTCAAGCCTTGGACATTGGGCATTTCCCGATACCTTTGCAAGCCCTGATATGAATTTATTGAGTTATATCGGTGCATTTATTGTGGTGTCCGGCACGATTTTATCGGCGGTCGGGCATAAATTAGTTAAAAGAAAATAAGCATTTCCCCTAGACTGTACGGGAAATAGGAGAAGATATGAAATTTATTGACGAAGCCCTGATCCGAGTGGAAGCGGGCGATGGCGGTAACGGCTGTGTCAGCTTCCGCCGTGAGAAATTTATTCCGAAAGGCGGCCCTGATGGTGGCGATGGTGGCGATGGTGGCGATGTCTATTTAATCGCTGACGAGAACCTAAATACGCTCATTGACTACCGTTTTGAAAAACGTTTTGCTGCAGGTCGTGGTGAAAATGGTCGTAGCGCTGGTTGTACAGGGCATCGTGGTAGTGACATCACCTTGCGTGTTCCCGTTGGTACTCGTGCGATTGACAACGATACCCAAGAAGTGATTGGTGATTTAACCAAGCACGGAATGAAAATGCTGGTGGCGAAAGGTGGCTATCACGGTTTGGGGAATACTCGCTTTAAATCATCAGTCAATCGTGCACCACGTCAGAAAACCAACGGCACACCAGGAGAAAAACGTGATTTACAGTTAGAACTGATGTTACTTGCCGATGTGGGAATGTTAGGTTTACCGAATGCAGGGAAATCCACCTTTATCCGAGCGGTATCCGCGGCAAAACCGAAAGTCGCAGATTACCCGTTCACAACCCTTGTGCCAAGTTTAGGTGTAGCACGAGTTGGGGCGGATCGTAGCTTTGTGGTGGCTGATATTCCGGGGTTGATTGAAGGTGCAGCAGAAGGTGCAGGCTTGGGGATCCGCTTCTTAAAACACTTAGAGCGTTGCCGAGTACTTATTCACCTTGTCGATATTATGCCGATTGACGAAAGCGATCCTGCACAAAATATTTCTATTATTGAGTCGGAACTTTATCAATACAGCGAAAAATTAGCGGATAAACCGCAATGGCTGGTGTTTAACAAAATCGACACCATTGGCGAAGAAGAGGCGAGAGAAAGAGCTGAAGCGATTGTAGAAGAGATTGGTTGGGAAGGAGATTACTACTTGATTTCTGCAGCCACAGGGCAAAATGTATCCGCTTTAACTCGTGATATTATGGACTTTATCGAAGCAAATCCGCGTGTTGAAGAAGAGGAAAAAGCAAAAGAAGAAGTCGCATTCAAATGGGACGACTATCACCAACAAGCAATGCAAAACCCGATTACCGAAGACGATTGGGACGACTTAGACGATGACGGTTGGACGGAAGAAGATGATGAAGGGGTAGAGTTTATTTACGAACGCCGTTAATACAATACAAGCGGTTATTTTTCAGAAAAATTTTGCAAAAAATTGAAGAAAAATAACCGCTTTTTACTTTACTTTTCCATTTCATAAAATATATACAAACATCATATAAGCAAAGATTGGATTGACTCTCTCAATTTTGATATAATATTGTCAATTTCATAGGAAAATCTCTAATTTTTGACACTATGTTGTACTTTTATGATGATGTAGAAACTCGCAAACGTTTCGCTGATTACCTCAAACAAAAGCGAAAACTCGCCAAACTCTCTCGAGAACAACTCGCCGAAAAAGCCCTTGTGCCGGCGAGTACTATTCGCCGTTTTGAAACAACAGGGCATATCTCGTTCAAACAATTTTTAGCGTTGTGGCTTGTATTAGATGATATGGGGCGATTGGTCGCCCTCACGCAAAATACGCCAACAATGCCAAAAACAATCAATGAGGTTCTTCGTGGTTAAATTACAGAAAACCGTTCATCTAAATATCATTCGGACATTGGCAGACGGGCGTAAAATCAAAGTTGGAGAGTTGGCGGAAAATCGCCAAGGTATTTTCTTTGCTTATGACGAGCATTATCGTCAGTATTTTCCGCATCTCTCACTTTCGCCGTTTAAATTGCGTTTTGAGCAAGGTTTACAACTCGCACCTAAAGAACCCCATAATGGCTTACACGGCGTGTTTGCCGACAGCCTCCCCGATGGCTGGGGAATGTTGCTACAAGATCGTTTTTTTGCCTCCAACGGCGTTGATTTTTACCGTATTTCACCACTGGATAGATTAGCCTTTGTGGGAGAAAAAGGAATTGGTGCAATGTCCTTTGAACCTAAAAGAATTCATCTATAAACCGTAAGCTTTGACAAGCGGTAAGTTCTTGCAAAATTTTTGCAAAATCTTACCGCTTGTTGTTTCAGTTATTTGCTTTGTGCAAACAACCATTCGCGAATCGCATTAATATTATAGGAAATTTTCCACGTACCGATATGAGCTTGACCGGGGCTGGTTGCATTTATACCATTTACTTGATCCGGCAAGGTTTTAGAGCGTACCGCCATATAATGCACATTGCCTTCTTTGGCTAACAACGCCTTCACTTCCGCATTATGCTCCGCTTCCGTGGCATTACCGTTGGTTAATACCGCTTTTTGCACCACTGCACCATGTTTAGCTAACACATCCACAATCGCATTTTGCCCCGGGTAAGCTTTCGGATCGTCTTCCGAAACCAAAATAAAGAATTTATTTTTCGCCATCGGTGCGGTTTTTTCCGCCGCCCACTGCCCCGCTACAATATAACTGGCGGCGAAGAAATCCGGGTATTTGATGTTCATCGCAATCGACATCATCGCACCGCCCGACTGCCCTGTGGCATAGAGACGTTTAGTGTCGATGCTGTATTCTTTACTTAACGATTTAATCAAATTAATGGTAGCGTCCAAATCCGCAGGATCGTCTGATTTATCGTTCACAATCACATGATCAAACTGCGGGGCGAGCACAAAAGAAGGGTGTTTTGCCTGCCATTCCGGGCTTGCCCACACGGTCGCCCCGTTGCCCTGCCAGAGAGTATTTTTCACGTTGTTGTTGGTTGCGCCTGCATCGTGAATAAACATCACCAACGGATACGATTTTTTCGGGTCATAATTTTTCGGCACAAATAAATTGTATTTCACCACCACACCGTTGGCATCTTTAAACTCCAACTGACGAAAGTCATCCGCCACTAAATTGACCGTTTTTTCACTTTGCTTTTCAAAGGTCGGAACGGTTTTGCCTTGTTCGTCTTTTAACGGTACAAGCTGTTTGACGGTCAGCGTGGTATCCCGTTCGACCGACGGCTGGCGGGGCGCCGGCTGCATGGTGACGCCTGAATTCGCATCGTCTGCCGATAATGTTAAGCGAACGCCTGTAGCATCTGCTTGTGCGGAGGTAATGGTTCTCCCTTCAACGGCAAATTGCGACGGTTTTACGTTTACCGGTGCAGCCGTATATTTCAGCTCCACCGCCGTGACTTTCTGACCGGCACCGGTCGGTTCGCTGATTGCCGTAACGGATTGAATATCCGCATAAGCCGTTGAAATACCTGCGAAGAGCAACAAAGATAAGCGTGATTTTTTCATCCGTTTTTCCTATTGAATGTTAAGACGTTTTAGGGCTTCACGAGCAGGTTCGCCTATATGATCGGTACGAATTGCAGATTTTTGATACCAACTGACCGCTTGCGTTAAATCTTTGGTTGTGCCGATACCGTTTTCATAGCGATATTATAAAGTGGAATCTTAAGAAAACCTTAATTCTCTTTTTATTGCCGCTAAACACATTTTTATGACAAAAAAAGTACAATAAATATACTTAAACATACAACAGGATAACACTATGAAAATACCGGCGCTATTTGTCGGGCACGGCAACCCGATGAACGTTCTTGATGCCGACAATGTATTTAACCAAGGTTTTACACACATTACCCAAACCTTTGACAAACCCAAGCTGATTCTCTGTATTTCGGCACACTGGTACAGTGCCGGCTTACAGATTGCCGGCGCTGAAAACCCGCAAATGATCTACGATTTTCATGGATTTCCGGAAGCGTTGAGCCAAGTGGTATATCCGGCGAAAGGCAGCCCTGAATTTGCCCGACAGCTTCAAACGTTACTGCTCCCTGAACAGGCGATGCTGAACGAGACGAGAGGCTTTGACCACGGCGCTTGGGCGGTACTCAAATATCTTTACCCGAAGGCGGACATCCCGGTGGTTCAACTCAGCCTTGACCGCACAAAGCCCGCAGAATGGCATTACGCATTAGCCCAAAAACTGCGTCCGTTACGTGAACAAGGCGTGCTGATTTTAGGCAGCGGCGATATAGTGCATAACCTACGTGCTATCAGTCGGGAGCATTTAGATCAAATCGGGGCGGGTTACGACTGGGCTTATCAATTTAGAGATGCGATAAATCACGCTATTGCGGACAATGATGTGGATGCGCTGGTACATTTTGAGAAATTTGGCGAAAGTGCCGCCCTCTCCGTACCGACGCCGGATCATTACTTACCGCTACTGTATGTGATGGCGCAACGAGAGGAGTCCGACAGGGTAACTTTGTTTAACGATAAACTGGTTGCAGGTTCAATCAGTATGACATCGGTACTTGTCGGGTAATAAGCAAGCGGTCGTTTTTACAAAAATTTTTGCAAAAACGACCGCTTGTATTTGAGAAACTCAGGTAAATATCCCGTTAATCGAGTTAGAACTTATAACTCACTTGAGCGTTAATGTTACGCCCTGCACCGTAGTAGCAGTAGTAATCACACGCTGCGACATAACGACGATCACCTAGGTTTTCCACGTTAATTTGGGTACTCCAGTTTTTGTTGAAGTCATAACGTGCCATTAAATCCACTAAGGTGACAGACGGAACTTTCGCACCTGAATAGAGTGATCCTTGAGCGGTAACGCTACTTCCTACATAACGCACGCCAGCCCCTAAGGTTAAGCCGTTTA
>JBGXMX010000092.1:0-12232 GCA_041809245.1 Glaesserella sp. | reverse complement strand
GATATGGAGTTGGACGAAGCGTAAGAACGAAAATTTGCGGACGCACGCAGTGTGTCCCTACATTCGTTCACACAAGCGGTCAAATCTTGCAAAAAATTTGCCAAAACCGACCGCTTGCAACCAAAGATTTTCAGTTGAAATGGGCGACCATTTCAAGAACAAAAACCTCAAATCAGGGGCAAAAACGTGAAAGACTTAGTTAAGTTTTTAAAAGCACAATCTAAATCGAACGACGATTTCGATGTGATTAAAATCGGTTTAGCATCACCAGACAAAATCCGTTCTTGGTCGTTTGGTGAAGTCAAAAAACCAGAAACCATCAACTACCGTACATTCAAACCTGAACGTGACGGTCTTTTCTGTGCGCGTATTTTCGGGCCGGTAAAAGATTACGAATGTCTTTGTGGTAAATACAAACGCTTAAAACACCGTGGTGTGATTTGTGAAAAATGTGGTGTTGAAGTCACCCAAACCAAAGTTCGCCGTGACCGTATGGGACACATTGAACTGGCTTGCCCGGTGGCACACATTTGGTTCTTAAAATCACTTCCGTCCCGTATCGGCTTAATCCTTGATATGCCGTTGCGTGATATTGAACGTGTGCTTTATTTTGAAAGCTATGTCGTGATCGAACCGGGTATGACGGATTTAGAGAAAAATCAGTTATTAACCGAAGAACAGTTCTTAGACGCAGAAGAGCGTTGGGGCGACGAGTTTGAAGCGAAAATGGGTGCAGAAGGTATCCAAGCGTTACTCAAAGACTTAGATTTAGAACATCAATGTGAAATGTTGCGTGAAGAGTTACAAGAAACCAACTCAGAAACCAAACGCAAAAAAATCACTAAACGCTTAAAATTACTTGAAGCATTCATTCAATCAGGCAACAAACCTGAATGGATGGTAATGACGGTATTACCTGTACTTCCGCCGGATCTTCGTCCATTAGTTCCGCTTGATGGCGGTCGTTTTGCGACATCTGATCTGAACGATTTATATCGCCGTGTTATTAACCGTAACAACCGTTTAAAACGTCTTTTAGACTTAATCGCACCGGATATTATCGTGCGTAACGAAAAACGTATGTTACAAGAATCGGTTGATGCGTTATTAGATAACGGTCGTCGTGGTCGTGCAATTACGGGTTCTAACAAACGTCCATTAAAATCACTTGCGGATATGATCAAAGGTAAACAAGGTCGTTTCCGTCAAAACTTATTAGGTAAACGTGTAGATTACTCCGGTCGTTCAGTAATCACCGTAGGTCCATACCTACGCTTACACCAATGTGGTTTACCGAAAAAAATGGCGTTGGAATTATTCCGTCCGTTTATCTACTCTAAATTAGAAAGCCGTGGCATTGCTTCAACGATCAAAGCGGCGAAGAAAATGGTAGAGCGTGAAGATCCGATTGTATGGGATATTCTTGCTGAAGTTATCCGTGAACACCCGATCCTGCTTAACCGTGCACCAACACTTCACCGTTTGGGTATCCAAGCGTTTGAACCGTTGTTGATTGAAGGTAAAGCGATCCAGTTACACCCACTTGTGTGTGCGGCGTTCAACGCGGACTTCGACGGTGACCAAATGGCGGTACACGTTCCATTAACGCTTGAAGCACAGTTAGAAGCACGTGCGTTAATGATGTCTACCAACAACGTACTTTCACCGGCAAACGGTGATCCGATTATCGTACCATCTCAGGACGTTGTATTAGGTCTTTACTATATGACCCGTGAGAAAGTAAACGGTAAAGGCGAAGGAATGTACTTCCTTGACCCACGTGAAGCAGAAAAAGCATACCGTACAGGTCAAGCGGAATTACACTCTCGTGTTAAAGTGCGTATTACTGAATATGAGAAAAACGCAAGCGGTGAGTTTGAAGCAACAACCAGCTTAGTGGATACCACTATCGGTCGTGCAATCCTATGGATGATTTCACCAAAAGGTATGCCGTTTAAACTGTTCAACCAAACTTTAGGCAAAAAAGCGATTTCAAAATTAATCAACGAAAGCTACCGCCGTTTAGGTTTGAAAGAATCAGTTGTATTCGCTGACCAAATTATGTACACAGGTTTTGCATATGCGGCACGTTCCGGTTCATCTGTTGGTATTGATGATATGGTGATCCCAGCACAGAAATACGAAATTATTTCAGCTGCTGAAGAAGAAGTTGCAGAAATCCAAGAACAGTTCAACTCAGGTCTTGTAACCGCAGGTGAGCGTTATAACAAAGTGATCGATATTTGGGCGGCTGCAAACGAACGTGTTGCGAAAGCGATGATGGAAAACTTATCAACGGAAGAAGTATTAAACCGTGAAGGTAATCCGGAAAAACAAGCATCATTTAACAGCATCTTTATGATGGCAGACTCTGGTGCACGTGGTTCTGCAGCTCAGATTCGTCAGTTAGCAGGTATGCGTGGCTTGATGGCTCGTCCGGACGGTTCGATCATCGAAACCCCAATTACTGCAAACTTCCGTGAAGGTTTGAACGTTCTTCAATACTTTATTTCAACCCACGGTGCGCGTAAAGGTCTTGCGGATACTGCATTAAAAACAGCAAACTCAGGTTACTTAACCCGTCGTTTAGTTGATGTGGCACAAGACTTAGTGATTGTAGAAGATGACTGTGGTACACACGAAGGTATCGTGATGACCCCACTTATCGAAGGTGGTGACGTAAAAGAAGCATTGCGTGATCGTGTATTAGGTCGTGTGGTGGCTGAAGATGTCTTAAAACCGGGTTCAGAAGAAGTGTTAATCCCACGCAACACCCTAATTGATGAAAAATGGTGTGATGTGATTGACCGTGAATCTGTTGATGTGATCAAAGTACGCTCAGTCGTAACCTGTAACACAGACTTCGGCGTGTGTGCGAAATGTTACGGTCGTGACCTTGCTCGTGGTCACTTAATCAACCAAGGTGAAGCGATCGGTGTTATTGCAGCACAATCAATCGGTGAACCGGGTACACAGTTAACGATGCGTACGTTCCATATCGGTGGTGCGGCATCTGCGGCAGCAAAAGAATCTAGCATTCAAGTGAAAAATGCAGGAACGATCAAACTCACTAATGCGAAATCAGTCACAAACAAAGATGGTAAGTTAGTATTAACTTCTCGTAATACCGAATTAACTGTGGTTGATGCGTTCGGTCGTACCAAAGAGAACTATAAAGTGCCTTACGGTGCGGTGCTTTCAAAAGTAGACGGTGCAGAGGTGAATGCAGGCGAAGTGGTTGCTAACTGGGATCCACATACAATGCCAATCATCTCTGAAGTGAGCGGTTTCATCAAGTTCAGCGACATTGTCGATGGCTTAACCGTAACACGTCAAACCGATGAACTCACAGGTCTTTCATCTGTGGTAGTACAAGATGTGGGTGAACGTGCAACGGCAGGTAAAGATTTACGTCCAGCATTAAAATTAGTCGATGCACAAGGCAACGATATTTTAATCGCAGGCACTGATGTTGCGGCACAATACTTCTTACCGGGTAAAGCGATTGTTACCTTAAATGACGGTGCAGAAATCTCTGTGGGTGAAGCGTTAGCGCGTATTCCACAAGAATCCACAGCAACTAAGGATATTACGGGTGGTCTTCCACGCGTTGCAGACTTATTTGAAGCACGTAAACCAAAAGAACCGGCAATCCTTGCGGAAATTTCAGGTATCGTTTCATTTGGTAAAGAAACCAAAGGAAAACGCCGCTTGTTAATCACTCCGGCGGAAGGCGAAACACACGAAGAAATGATTCCAAAATGGCGTCAGCTCAACGTGTTTGAAGGCGAAATGGTACAACGTGGTGATGTGATCTCTGACGGTGCGGAAACGCCACACGACATCTTACGCTTACGTGGTGTTCACGCAGTAACTGATTACATCGTAAACGAAGTACAAGAAGTTTACCGCTTACAAGGGGTAAAAATTAACGACAAGCACATCGAAGTTATCGTACGTCAAATGTTGCGTAAAGCCGTGATCACCAATGCTTACGACTCTGAGTTCTTAGAAGGCGAACAAGTGGAAGTAGCACGTGTGAAAATCGCTAACCGCAAACGTGTTGCTGAAGGTAAACCGGAAGTGGAATTTGAACGTGAATTGCTTGGTATCACTAAAGCATCACTTGCAACAGAATCCTTCATTTCTGCGGCATCGTTCCAAGAAACCACTCGCGTACTGACTGAAGCAGCAGTGGCAGGTAAACGTGACGAATTACGCGGCTTAAAAGAGAACGTAATTGTCGGTCGTTTAATCCCAGCAGGTACTGGTTTTGCGTATCACAAAGAACGAGCAAAACGCCGTAGCGTAGATGATGAAATCAGCGTAGCACAAGCGGCAGTGGCTGCTTCCTCTTTTGCAACCGCAGAAGACATCGAAGCGGAAACCCAAAGTTTTGTCGCTGATGAAGCTACTCAAAACCTTGCAGCATTATTAAATGCCGGGTTTGATGGTGATGAAGAGTAATCACTTATAGGTGGGGATTTCCCCCACCATTAGAAATGAAAAAGCCCTCAGAGCTGTGGAGTTCTGAGGGCTTTAGTTTTGCAAAAAATTTTAAAATTTCAAGCGCTTGTAAGACTAGGATGATTGATAATCTAAAGCCAGTTTACCTGCGGCTTCTACTACCACAGATACCGCACGATCTTCCGTACCTTTGATGGTTGCTTCGTTTGGAATTTCTTGTTGGGTACGATTAACGATGACGCCCGAAACCATACCCGAACGCAATCCTAATGCCGAACACATAGTAAACAAAGTACCGGATTCCATTTCAAAGTTCATCACATTGAGATCTTGCCATTGCTTGAGCGAGCCTTGGAAATGGCGGTAGATTTTGCCTGTGAAGGTATCGTAACGCTCTTGACCCGGATAGAAGGTATCGGATGACGCAGTAATGCCGACATAAGGCTCAATACCTTGATTTTTCGCTGCGGCATACAGTTCGTTGGTACAACGGAAATCAGCGACGGCAGGATATTCTAACGGCGCAAAGTGGCGGCTGGCACCGTCTAAACGCACCGCTCCGGTAGTGACTAATACATCACCGACATTAATATGCGGCTGAATTGCACCGGTGGTGCCGATACGTAAGAAGGTACGCACGCCTAATTGAGCCAGTTCTTCAACACAAATTGAAACGGAAGGCCCGCCGATCCCCGTTGAGCAAGTAATAATCGGTTGACCGTTGACATAGCCCAACCAAGAGGTAAATTCACGGGTTGAAGCTAAAAATTCCGGATTCTCCATTTTTGCGGCAATTCGTTCGCTACGGGCAGGATCCCCCGGAACGATCGCCACTTTCGCCCCTTTTAACATCGCTTTGGTCAAACCTAAATGGAATACTTCAGACATAATTGACTCCTTTAATTAAAATGCAACTGGATACGGCGCCATTCTATCAATCAAGCGGTCAGATCTGCGATCTTTTTTGCAAACGGATGTTCAAAAATGTGAACAAGATCAATAGGAAACGTTTGCTTAAGGCGTGATGTCCCGCAAGATCGGATTTTGCATCGAGATCAAGGTTTCCGTGGATTGAATTTCATCAATCCCTTGGATTTTCGCCGCCAGTACATAGTGAAGCTCTTCTATGGTATGAGTCATCACTTTAATAAAGATAGAGTAGTTGCCTGTGGTGTAATAGGCTTCGACAACTTCATCGAATTCTTGCAGTTTGGCGATCACTTTCTCATAATCTTTTGCACTTTTGAGAATAATGCCGATAAAACAGCAAACATCGAAACCCAATTTACGTTCGTTGATCTTCACTTTGGTTCCTTCAATAATACCGGCTTGGCGCATTTTTTCGACACGGACATGAATAGTGCCGGGGCTGACCCCGAATTTTTTCGCCATTTCTGCATAGGGTACACGGGCGTCCCGTGTCAGAACCCGTAAAATTTGCTGATCCAGTTCATCAATACGTGAAGTAGCTTGATAATTTATCTGCATTTTTTGTTCCTTTTCTATCTTTTGTTAGAAATTAGCTAAAATATAGCACATAATTTTAGATTAAATCTAACTTTAAATAAAAAATCTTAAAAAATTTATTCTTATTGTTGTGTTTTTTGTAGATTCATTTAAATTACACCCATCCGTTACGACATTCATGCAAATTTAAGAGGAATAGCATTATGAAAAAATCATTTATTTTACAACAACAAGAAATCAGCTTTGTGAAGAACACCTTTACACAAAACTTAATTGAGCAATTAGATATTATCGAAGTACAAGGTCCAATCCTCAGTGAAGTGGGCAACGGGATGCAGGATAACTTATCGGGTATCGAAAAAGCGGTGCAAGTCAATGTGAAATGTATTCCGAATGCAGTGTACGAAGTGGTTCACTCATTGGCAAAATGGAAACGTCATACCTTGGCACGCTTTGGTTTCCAAGAGGGCGAAGGGTTGTTTGTGCATATGAAAGCGTTACGTCCGGACGAAGATTCGCTCGATCCGACTCACTCGGTTTATGTCGATCAATGGGACTGGGAAAAAGTGATCCCGGCGGGCAAACGTAACTTTGACTACTTAAAACAGACAGTACGTTCGATTTATCGTGCGATTCGTTTAACCGAATTAGCGGTAGAAGCCCGTTTTGATATTCCGTCCATTTTACCGAAAGAGATTACCTTCGTTCACAGTGAAGAGTTGGTGAAACGCTATCCGACGCTTACCAGTAAAGAACGTGAAAATGCGATTTGTAAAGAATACGGGGCGGTATTCTTAATCGGTATCGGCGGCAAATTATCTGACGGTAAAGCCCACGACGGTCGTGCCCCGGACTACGACGACTGGACAACGGTATCAGAAGGCGAATACAAAGGCTTAAACGGCGACATCTTAGTTTGGAACGAACAACTCGGCACGGCATTTGAACTTTCTTCAATGGGGATCCGCGTGGATGAAACGGCACTACGCTTACAAGTGGCATTAACAGGCGACGAAGACCGTTTGGAAATGGATTGGCACAAAGATTTATTGGCAGGACGTTTACCGCTTTCCATCGGCGGCGGTATCGGTCAATCCCGTATGGCAATGTTCTTACTGCGCAAAAAACATATCGGTGAAGTGCAATCAAGCGTTTGGCCGAAAGAGATGTTAGCGAAATACGAAAATATTCTTTAATCTCATCTAACATGACAAGCGGTCAGTTTCTGCAAATTTTTTGCAACAACTGACCGCTTGTGTTTTAGCCTTTAAATACTGGCAACATGCCGAACATGGTTAAGAAGTGGAAGGTGGCAACCAAGATGCCGAACAGAATTAATGCCACAACCATCAGTGAACCACCACACGCAATAAAGCCTTGTTGGTTCGGGTTCTGTTGACGAACTTTATAAACCAAAACAGCAGGGATAATACAAGTCCAAATGGTAGCTACCGCACCTGCATAACCAATCGCTTTTAAGAAGCCGAACGGGAATAACACGGACAGTATTAATGGCGGTAAGAAGGTGACTAACCAACTTTTCGTTCTACCTGCTTTACTGTTTTCAAACTTGAAGAAATCCGCCAAGAAGTCAAACACCCCTAATCCCACACCGATAAAGGACGATAAAATCGCTGCCATAGAGAAAGCGTTAAGTGACTGTTTAATGGATGGCGAATCAATCACACCACCTAAAGTTTTCAATAACACATCAATATTGCCGTCGCTTGCGATAATTGGGGCGAATTGATCTCGTGGTAAATTGCCGAAAATACTTAATATCCAAACAAGATATAAAAATAGCGAAATTAATGTACCGTACAAAATCGCACGGGAGGCTTTTTTCTCTTCACCGTAGTAAGCACGCATAGATGACACAGAGTGATGATAACCGAAAGAGGTTAATGCCACAGGGAGCATCATCATAGCGTATTTGGCATATTCGGATGTTTCAGTTTTTGCACTATCAAATAGAGTTTCAAGGCTGATATTGCTGGTTAAGCCGAAAATACTAAAGGCAAAACTGAGTACCATAAAGACAATTAACAGCACGGAAATTCGGTCAACAGCACGGGTGGAATGCCACACAAAAGCACCGAACACGAAGACAAACAAGATCGAGGCAATTTTGCTGTCTAATCCCAATAAATCTTGCAAGATCAAACCGGATGATGTGATATAAGCGTATAGCAGGATTCCGCCGACGAAATAAACGGCAAGATTGTTAATGATATTAACTTGATTGCCTAACACCGCTTTAGTTACTGTATTGAACGAAGCACGAATATCGTATTGCTTATAGGATTCCAATAGCATCCATCCGGATAACGTCATCATAATCATGGTGAGCAACATGACAAGAATGGTCCATATTGTCCAAGAGCCTGCTCCTGCACTGGGTAATCCAAGCATACCTGCACCGACACAGACGCTCGCAATAATGCACGCACCGCCAAAGACAGAAGGTTGTTTACTCATCTTTTTCTCCTTTCAATCATTCTTCTCTCGTGGTATTTAGTGCTTTTAATGGGGCGAATATGATTCGCCCCTACAAATAAGCCTTTTAATGAGAGAAGAAATTTTATCTTTAATCCACTTCTTTTAATAAGGCAGTGAAGTGTCTTAACACTTTTGGCTCATAGCTGAAGGTTAATCCTTTGATATTGTGAATATTTTCTTTCACTTTTTGGAACGCTTCAATAATAAAATCCATATGTGTTTGAGTATAGGTTGCACGTGGAATGGTTAAACGTAGCAATTCCGCAGGGCAAGGGAGCTGTTTACCCGTTTTCGGATCACGTCCAAGTAAGAATGAACCAATTTCCACGGCACGAATACCGGCGACTTTGTAAAGCTCACAGGCTAAGGCTTGGGCCGGGAATTGCTCTGCCGGAATATGCGGTAAGAGTTTACCTGCATCAACGAAAGCAGCGTGTCCGCCTGCTTGTTGGCAAACTACGCCAATCGCTTCCAAGCCATCAACCAAATACTGCACTTGGTTAATACGATAAGCCAACCAGTCTTGACGCATACCGTCTTTTAAGCCGACCGCCAAACGTTCCATCGCCCCGCCTTCTAAGCCACCGTAGGTTGGGAAACCTTCTTGTACTACACAAAGTGTACGGCATTCCGTATAAACATCAAAGAAGCTCTCATCTTTAAAGCAGAGTAAGCCGCCCATTGGCACCATGGCATCTTTTTTCGCTGACATTGCCAACATATCAGCATACTTATAGCTTTCGTAGGTGATTTGCTCAATTGTCCAATCTTTATAGGCTTCTTCACGTTGTTGAATGAAGTAGGCATTTTCTGCAAAGCGAGCAGAGTCCATCACCACAGGAATATCGTATTTTTGTGCAATCTCATACATTCCCTTCATATTCGCAATAGAAACAGGCTGACCGCCGGCAGAGTTACAGGTGATGGTACACACAATATAAGGCACGTTTTTCGGATCGGCTTCTAAAATCGCTTGTTCTAATTTTTCGAGATCAAAATTACCTTTGAAATCACCGCGAACCGCAGTATCAAAGGCTTCTTTGGTATAGGTATTTTTGACGGTACAACCGTTGATTTGGCTATGGCCTTGGGTGGTATCAAAGAAATAGTTGGAAATAACCACCATTTTTGAACGATCCAAGCCTTTTTCTTGTTCACGTTTTCTAATGAGAACAGGAATATAAATTTGCTCCGCCCCACGTCCTTGGTGAGTTGGAATCGTATATTGATAGCCGAAAATCTCTTTCACTGTATTGGCTAACGCATGATAACTACGGCTACCACTATAGGCTTCATCACCACGTAACATCGCCGCTTGCATATCTTGCGTAACAGCGCCTGTACCGCTATCAGTTAACAGATCGATAAAAATATCTTCGCTATCTAATAAAAACGGGTTCATTCCTGCTTTTAAAATCGCTTGTTCACGATATTCACGAGTAGTACGTTTAACAGGCTCAATCACACGAATACGGAAGGGTTCTGGTAAATGTTTGAAATTTTGCATAATAAAATCCTTACACCAAATAAATTTGGTGGCTTAAATGAATAACAAATTGAAATAAAAGAAAAATTTAAGCGAGAGGATTTAATGGAAAGAAAAAAGAGAGTTTATGATCGAGATTAAACCACCGACTGAGTAAGATTGTAGAGACTTTCATATGAGGCTCCTCAATGTTTATGGACGTTTATGGAGAAATCACGCTAGATATTTACATATTAACAAAAAATTGACATTTATCACGCTGTTTTTGGTGGATTTGTGAGCAAAATCACAAAAATTTTACATTACAAGCACTCTATTATGACAAAAATTTTGCAAATTTTTCTGCGATAACGAGCGCTTGTAATGCGTGCCACTAGAGCTTTGTTTGGAAAACTGTTTATCCTACCTGTTGCTGTAATTGCCCGATAATTTGAGGGTTTTCTAAGGTGGAAACGTCTTGGGTAATCAGCTCGTTTTTCGCAATAGAACGCAACAGACGGCGCATGATTTTGCCCGAACGGGTTTTCGGTAAGTTATCCGCAAAGCGGATGTCTTCTGGTCTGGCGATTTTACCGATTTGATTTGATACCCAAACTTTTAGCTCTTCGGCAAGGGCTTTTGCCTCTTCGCCTTCAGGTCTAAAACCTTTGACTACGACAAAGGCAACTATTGATTCTCCTTTGATTTCATCAGGTTTACCGACAACCGCCGCTTCGACGACTTGCTCGTGCGCTACAAGAGAAGATTCGATTTCCGCTGTGCCCAAGCGGTGTCCTGAAACGTTCAAGACATCATCCAAACGTCCTAAGATCCAAAAATAGCCATCTTTGTCACGCAGAGCGGAGTCGCCTGCAACATAGTATTTACCGCCGTATTCTTCAGGGAAATAAGTAGCTTTATAGCGCTCAGGATCACCCCAAATGGTACGTAACATGGACGGATACGGGCGTTTAATGACTAAGGCTCCGGCTTCTTCCACCTCACATTTTTGCCCCTGTTCGTTCACCACATCCGCCATAATTCCCGGTAGCGGTAAGGTGCAAGACCCCGGTTTGGTAGCAATTACGCCCGGCACCGGTGCCAGCATGATAGAGCCTGTTTCTGTTTGCCACCAAGTATCGACAATCGGACATTTGCCTTTTCCGACGACTTCGTGATACCACAGCCATGCGGACGGGTTAATCGGCTCCCCGACGCTGCCGAGCAGGCGTAAGCTGGAGAGATCATATTTATTCGGAACTTGTTCGCCGACACGGGTAAGTGAGCGAATCAGTGTCGGGGAGGTGTAAAATACGCTGACTTTATGGCGTTGAATCATCCGCCAAATACGTCCGACATCAGGGTAGCTCGGCACTCCTTCATAAATTAACTGAGTCGCGCCATTGGCAAGGGGCCCATAGCAGATATAAGAGTGCCCCGTGATCCAACCGACGTCGGCAGTACACCAATACACATCATTGCCTTTGTGGTCGAATACCACTCTAAATGAGTTCATTGCGCCTAACAGATAGCCTGCGGTGCTATGCACTACGCCTTTAGGCTTACCCGTGGAGCCTGAGGTGTACAGAATAAACAGCGGATCTTCGGCATTCATCCATTCCGGTTCACAAAAGGCTGGTTGGTTTTTAGACAACTCGTTCCACCACAGATCCCGCCCTTTTTTCCACGGCGTATCAATATTGACTCGGTGATAGACAATCACATTTTCAACGGATTTACAGCCCATATCTAAAGCTTCGTCCACCGTCTCTTTCAGCGGAATAATTTTACCGCCGCGCAGCCCTGCATTGGCGGTAATAATCAGTTTCGCTTCTGCATCTTCAATACGATCACGTAATGCGCCGGCGGAGAAGCCGCCAAAGACAACGGAGTGAACGGCGCCGATACGGGCGCAGGCTTGCATTGCAATGACAGCCTCAACAATCATCGGCAAATAGATAATGACACGATCGCCTTTTTTAACCCCTAATTCACGCAAGGCATTACCGAAACGACACACACGATTATGCAGTTGTGCATAGGTAAATTGCGAAATTTGCCCGAAATCAGACTCAAAAATTAAGGCTAATTTATCCCCTTTGTCGGGTAAGTGGCGGTCTAAGCAGTTGTAAGAAACGTTTAAACTACCGTCGGCAAACCATTTATAGAATGGCGGATTGCTATCATCAAAGATCTGCATAAACGGTTTTTTCCACGTGATGAGTTCTCGTGCCAGATCGCTCCAATATTGGAGATAGTCCTTATCTGCAAATTCCCAAAGCGCTTGGTAATCTTCCAATCCGGATACATTGGCTTGACGGCGGAATTCATCAT
>JBGXMX010000091.1:0-9238 GCA_041809245.1 Glaesserella sp. | reverse complement strand
CCGAAAGGTCGTATCGTACAGCTTCCCGCCAATGCTACGGCGGTGGATTTTGCTTATGCGGTACACACCGATATCGGTGATCGCTGTATCGGTGCGGTGGTCGACCATCAGCCGTATCCGCTTTCTCAGCCGTTACAATCCGGACAAACCATTGAAATTCAAACGGCAGAAAGTCCACGTTTAAATGCGTTGTGGCTGAACTTTGTGGTAACCGCCAAAGCCCGCTCTTCCATTCGCAACAGCTTAAAACATCAAGAACGGGATGAGGCCGTTTCATTAGGTCGCCGACAGCTATTACATGCGTTAAACGTGCAAAATTTTGCGCAAATCGACCCGCTTGCGATTCAAACCGTTCTGCTAGACCTCAAACTTACCGGCTTTGAAGATTTATTGGCACAAATCGGTTTGGGTAACCAAATCAGTGGTGTAGTCGCACAGCGTTTATCGGGTAAAACGTTAGAAATTGATACCGACGGCAACCCTGAAAATAATCAACCCCTTGCAATTCAAGGTGTAGATAGCGGTTTGATTAGCTTTGCCAAATGCTGTTTGCCGGTGCCGGGGGATGAAATCATCGCTCATATCAGTTCGGGCAAAGGCTTAATGGTTCACTGTTTAACCTGCAAAAATGTAAAAGATGCCGTCACCGATCATCGTCACTATATGCCTGTAAGCTGGGAAATTGCCAAAGATAAATCCGTTGAATTTGAAGCGGAAATCGTGGTCGATATTCTCAATCAACAAGGTATTTTAGCCGGGATTACTTCGGCGATTGCCAAAATGAACAGCAACATTCTTGATATTCACAGCCAACAGCGAGAAGGTGGCGTGTATCAAGTGAAATTGTTAGTAAGTGTAAAAGATAAAGCCCATCTCAATGACATTTTAGCCAAACTCAGTCATCTTACCGGTGTAGTACAAGCGGTGAGATCAGCCGGATAATTTGCAATTTAATTTTGAGTGGCGAAACAGCTATATTATTTCTTTTTAGTCAATTTGCTCACCTGTTCAATGGTTTGAGCAAAATGAAGTGCGTTTTGCTTTGTAATGACTGATTTCCCCGTTTGCTGTTCAATCTCTTTTCGGGCATTACCAGCCACATTTCCGCCTCGTTTCGCAATGGCTTGATTTTCTATCAAGCCTTGTGGATTTTCTACTTTGGTAAACTCAGTTGTTGTAGCTTCAGCTAACATATTCAATACCAACTCAAGTGTGGACATATTGTCACGTAAGTTTTCTTTCTTTAATCCTTTGAAAGTTTTATATTCTTTTGTTGTCATTCCCGACCAGGCTTTTGAGATTTCATTCGTTAAAATAGCGTATTCACGGCTGTCTGAAATACCGTGATCTTGCCAAGTATCGACTAGTTCTTTTCGTACTTGAATTGCTTGTAATCGCTGATTAATCCATTCCCTTGAATAACCTTTTTTCATATAGGTTTCAAGCGCTCTATCAATAGTGAGTTCAGGATCGATAATTTCATCAATTCTTTCTTTTCCAATCTCGGATAACCACATTTTAAATGGTTCGGCTTTTGGCGATGGAATAGATTGGATAAGACGAAAAATACCTTTTATATCAGCAACATCGGTTAAACGCATTTTTCCGTCTTGTGCTTTTAATTTCAACTGGTGACAATTTGTCACCAGTTCACTGCCTTCTTCGGTTAATCGTTGTTTTAGTTTATTCCAATACTTACGTCCATCAGCACTGTCAGTTAAAACTTGTACAACATCAACAATGCTGAAAAACCATTCTTCTTTTTCATCATTCCAAATAGAACGAATTTGTTGATTTTCAAATACTTGAATTGGTGACATTCTTTTGTCCTTCGGCGTATAAAAAATTTAATTGTAATGCGTTTCTTGGGTAGCACAATACGGAATATTTAATTTTGGGAGTTGCGTCGAAAAATAATAAATAAGAGATTAAAATTCATATGGTTTTAGTGTAAACACAGTATTTGTAAAACTTAAAATATTTCCCAAAAATCTTATTCTTTTATACAATCAAGCGGTCATTTCTTACAAAAATTTTGCAATGAGCCAACAACTATTAGACGGTGTACCGCTAACCGCCCTTTCGGGTGTTGGGGCGGCGATTTCAGAGAAACTCAGTCGGATCGGCATTAATAACGTGCAAGATCTGCTGTTCCATTTGCCGATGCGGTATGAAGACCGTACTCGGATCACGCCGATTGCCGATATTCGTCCTGAAAGTTTTGCGACGGTTGAAGGCTTTGTTCAACTGACGGAAGTACAATTCGGTCGTCGCCCGATTTTAAGTACCACGATTTCTGACGGCACGAGCAAAATTACCCTGAAATTCTTTAATTTCAATGCGGGAATGAAAAACAGTCTGGCAACTGGCGTAAGGGTCAAAGCCTTTGGCGAGATTAAACGTGGTCGTTTTATGGCAGAAATGCATCACCCTGAATATCAAATTATTCGGGGCAACCAACCGCTTGAGTTGGCGGAAACATTGACGCCGATCTATCCAACAACCGAAGGCTTGAAACAAGCCTCTTTGCGTAAATTAACCGATCAAGCCTTGGCGTTACTTGAGCGTGTGCAAGTGGCAGAATTACTTCCCGATGAATTTAATCCGCATAAATATAGCTTAAAAGAAGCCTTGCAGTTGTTACATCGACCGCCGCCGAGTGTGTCGTCCGAATTGTTAGATAAAGGCGAACACCCTGCACAAAAACGGCTGATTTTTGAAGAGTTGTTGGCACATAATTTGGCGATGCAACAGGTGCGAATGGGCGTGCAACAACACTTTGCTGAACCGCTACGTTATCAAACCGATTTAAAACAACGCTTTTTGGCGACTTTGCCGTTTCAACCGACTAACGCCCAAAGTCGTGTAACCGCAGAGATTGAACAGGATTTGTCGAAACCTTTCCCGATGATGCGACTGGTGCAAGGTGATGTGGGTTCAGGCAAAACCCTTGTGGCTGCGTTGGCGGCACTGCTGGCGATTGACAATGGAAAACAGGTGGCGTTGATGGCTCCGACTGAAATTCTCGCCGAGCAACACGCCCATAATTTTGCCAACTGGCTACGACCTTTTGGGATCGAAGTGGGCTGGTTAGCTGGCAAGGTGAAAGGCAAAGCGAGAACCGCTCAGTTGGAAGCAATTAAAAATGGCGATGTTCAGATGATTATCGGCACGCACGCCCTGTTTCAAGAGCAGGTCGAGTTCAATAATTTGGCGTTGGTGATTATTGATGAACAGCACCGTTTCGGCGTACATCAGCGTTTAACCTTACGAGAAAAAGGGGCGAAGGGCGATGTCTATCCGCACCAGTTGATTATGACCGCAACGCCTATTCCACGCACCTTAGCGATGACTGTCTATGCGGATTTGGATACGTCCATTATTGACGAACTTCCCCCAGGGCGAACGCCGATTACGACGGTGGCGATTTCAGAAGATCGCCGAGATGAAGTGGTTCGCCGTGTTTATCAAGCCTGTAAAAATGAAAAACGCCAAGCCTATTGGGTTTGTACGCTAATTGATGAGTCGGAAGTATTGGAAGCACAAGCGGCAGCTGCGATTGCCGAAGATTTACAACGTGCTTTGCCAGATTTGCGGATTGGCTTGGTTCACGGGCGAATGAAACCGCAAGAAAAACAGGCGATTATGGCGGAGTTTAAATCTGCAAATATCGATTTGCTGGTGGCAACAACAGTGATTGAAGTCGGTGTAGATGTGCCGAATGCCAGTTTGATGATTATCGAAAATTCCGAGCGCTTGGGGCTGGCACAGTTGCACCAACTGCGTGGGCGTGTCGGGCGTGGGGCGACGGCTTCCCATTGTGTCTTGATGTACAAAGCCCCATTGGGTAAAATTTCAACTAAGCGGTTACAGGTGCTGAGAGACAGCCAAGATGGGTTTGTGATTGCTGAAAAAGATTTGGAAATTCGTGGACCGGGCGAAGTACTAGGCACAAAACAGACGGGAATGGCAGAGTTCAAAATCGCAAATTTAATGCGAGATCGTAAGATGATTCCATTGGTTCAGAATTATGCAAAGCAACTGACACACCAATATCCCGACATCGCCAAGTTGCTTATTCGCCGTTGGTTGGACGAGAAAACCGTTTATAGCAATGCATAAAAATCCCTTCTCAAAGTTGAGAAGGGATAAAATATGTTAGGCTTTTTTCAAGAATTCGGACTTGAGCAGCAATTTACCACAGTCGACATTATGGTCTCCCGCCACCAAACGAATGCCTTTATACTTCGTACCTTTTTTTCAGCACTTCCGAAGAGCCTTTAAGTTTCAGATCTTTAATTAAAATCACATCATCGCCATCAGAAAGCAAATTACCGTTGCTATCTTTGACAATCAATTGATCTTCATCCACCGTCTCTTCATTTCCTGTCCATTCGTTTCCGCAGTCAGGGCAGACAAATTGAATCGAGTCGTGATAAGTATTTTCGCCTTTACAGGCCGGGCAAATAGGGTAATCCATCATATATCCTTGCGAATTAGAGAATAAAGCGGCTTAAATCTTCGTTGTCAATTACATCGTTTAATGCATCTGAGACATATTTTTCGTCGATGACGATTTTCTCTCCCGAACGTTCGCTGGCATCAAAAGAGATGCCGTCCATCAAACGTTCCAGCACCGTATGTAAACGACGAGCACCGATATTTTCGGTCTTTTCATTAACTCGGAATGCGGATTCGGCAATACGGCTGATACCGTCTTTAGTAAATTCGATTTCCACTCCTTCGGTTTTCATTAACTCACGATATTGAAGCGTTAAAGAAGCGTTCGGTTCGGTTAAGATGCGCTCAAAATCATCTTTATTCAGCGATTTTAGTTCCACGCGAATCGGTAAACGACCTTGTAATTCAGGTAGTAAATCTGATGGACGAGCTACTTGGAACGCACCCGAACAGATAAACAGAATATGATCGGTTTTGACCATACCGTGCTTCGTATTTACCGTAGAGCCTTCGATAATCGGTAACAAATCACGTTGTACCCCTTCACGAGAAACATCGGCTCCGCCGTATTCGCTTTTTCGACAGATTTTATCGATCTCATCAATAAAGACGATACCGTGTTGTTCTACCGCATCAATTGCTTGCTGTTTAAGCTCATCAGGGTTTACCAGCTTCGCCGCTTCTTCGTCGACCATCAGTTTTAACGCATCTTTAATTTTCATTTTGCGTTTTTTGGTTTTGTTTGACGACATTCCTTCAAACAGTGACTGAAGCTGAGATGTCATCTCTTCCATCCCCGGCGGGGTCATAATTTCGACATTCAAAGGGGTTACAATATCAATTTCGATTTCTTTGTCATCAATCTGACCTTCACGCAATTTTTTGCGGAAAATTTGACGTGTCGAAGAATTATCACTTTCTTGTACATTGCCCCACTGATCTTTTGCCGGTGGAAGTAACACATCTAAAATACGATCTTCCGCCGCATCTTGCGCACGCATGCGATTTCTATCCACCGCTTGCTGGCGGACCAGTTTCATCGACACATCGGTGAGATCACGAATAATCGACTCAACTTCCTTACCTACATAACCGACTTCTGTAAATTTAGTCGCTTCAACTTTAATAAAAGGCGCATTGGCTAATTTTGCCAAACGGCGGGCAATTTCGGTTTTACCGACGCCGGTCGGCCCAATCATCAGAATATTTTTTGGGGTGACTTCTTGGCGCAGTTCTTCAGGCAACTGCATGCGACGCCAACGGTTACGCAGGGCGATTGCCACCGCGCGTTTGGCTTCATGTTGTCCGATAATATGTGCGTCTAATTCAGAGACGATTTCACGAGGGGTCATTGACATAGTTTTATTCCATTCCGTCTTACAGGGACACACAGCAAGTGTCCGTTAATTCACTTAATATATTTATTTCTAGGCACACGCAGTGTGTCCCTATACTTCTTCAATCACATGATTATGATTGCTGTAAATATCAATATCCCCAGCAATCTTTAATGCCTCTGCCACAATTTCTTTGGCAGAAAGATTATTTTCGGTTCTCAGCAAAGCAAGGGCGGCGGCTTTGGCATAGTTACCGCCCGAACCGATAGCCAGTACATCCTGCTCAGGCTCTATAACATCACCGCTGCCTGAAACAAGCAAAAACTCGCTTTCATTTGCGACGATCATCATTGCTTCCAAACGGCGTAAAGCACGCTCGGTACGCCACTCTTTAGCAAGTTCCACCGCAGACTTAACCAAATGCCCTTGATGTAATTCGAGTTTTTTTTCAAACAGATCACGCAAAATAAATGCATCAGCCGTTGAACCGGCAAAGCCTGTCACGACCTTATCTTTATATAAACGGCGCACCTTACGTACTGTACCTTTTTCAATACAGTTGCCGAGAGTTGCTTGTCCGTCACCACCGATAGCAACTTTGCCATCTTTACGAACACATACGATTGTAGTCATTAGAATTCCTATTTTTAATAAAAACTGCCCACTATCTGAGGGCAATATTCATTGTTTCAAGTGCAAGCGGTCAGATTTCACAAAATTATTGCACGGATTTGATCTTTTTAAGATTTTCTTCAGATCTGTTTGTTTTAATACACTCAACGAAAGCGAAAACTTTCGCTTTCACAATAACCATGAAACAGAAGGAAAAAACCATGACAAATCAAGATATTCAACAAATGACGGAAAGCCGTATTGCCGAACTGAATGCAACAGCGGAGCAGAAAAAACAAGAACTTAAACTACAATTATCACAAGAGATTGCAAAAAGTGAGATATTCCTTACATCACTGAAAAACGAGCAAGAACGCTTAGCCAATCAGCTTTCTTTGGCTCGTGAAAATATAACAACACTTGAGCAACCGCTTCAGTTTGACGATATTATTCACGAACTTGAACAAGCGCTTACACAAGAGAATGTCGATTTAGAAGAGCTCAGTAAAACGACCCAACACAGTTTACAAGAAAGCATGAATCAACAAATGAATGATTTAAAAGCAAAATTGCTCTCTAGCCAACAAGATTTAATTGAGACATTAAAAGAAAGCCAAGCGAAATTAGCCGGTACACCTGCGCCTGCATTTTTGTTAAAACTTAATACACAATTTCAGGCGCGTTTTGGCGATAAGATTCAAAAAGTTAAAATCAAACTGGCAGAGCAATTAGAAAGCTGTGCCGGTAAATTAAAAGCCTAAACTACAAGCGGTCGGATCCGCACTGAATTTTGCAAATTCTTCATGATATTTGTAAATTTTTCGCCGGATCTGACCGCTTGCTAATCCCGCCAAAAGCTCGGACTGAGAATCACCAACAAGGTAAACACTTCCAAACGCCCACAAACCATCGCGAAAGTTAATACCCATTTTGCACTATCGGGAATTTGGGTAAAGTTACTGCTGACCGTACCTAACGCCGGCCCAAGGTTATTCAGGCTTGCAATCACTGCATTTAACGCATCGAAAGTTTCCATACCACAAGCAATAGTCGCCAACCAACAGACCACAAACACAAAGAAGTAGGCTGAAAAGAATGCCCATACCCCTTCGACAATCCGCTCTGATAAAACATGTTTACCCAATTTAATCGGCTGAATCACATTTGGGTGAATAAAGCGGTGAATTTCTCGTTTTCCTTGCAAATAGAGCAACAACACACGGAACATTTTCAAACCGCCACCAGTTGAACCTGCACAGCCACCGATAAAGGAAGCCAGCACTAACAACAACGGCAAGAAAGACGGCCACTGGCTAAAATCGTTGGTAGTAAAACCTGCCGTAGTCGAAATAGAGACTGACTGGAACAAGGCTTGAATAAAAGTGACGGAGTGATCGTCAAAATAGTTATAAATCAACAACACGCCAAAACAGATAACAAATAACGCTAACTGAACCGTAATAAAAAAGCGAAATTCGTAATCTTTCCAATACAAACCAAGAAAATTCGACTTATTATTACCTTTGTAGCGGTCATTAAACTGATCAAACACCGCAAAATGCAGAGCGAAGTTACAGGAAGAGATCAATAAGAACAGCACCGTAATCAAGTCAATTATCGGGCTGTTAAAATAGCCGATACTCGCATCGTGGGTTGAAAATCCGCCAATCGCCACCGTGGCAAAGCTATGGGAAATCGCATCAAAACCGTTCATACCTGCCAACCAGTAAGCAACTGCACACAGCACGGTTAAAGAGAGATAAATCAGCCACAATGCTTTTGCCGTTTCTGCAATCCGTGGACGCATTTTCTGCTCTTTCAACGGGCCAGGCATTTCCGCACGGTATAGCTGCATTCCCCCAATGCCTAATAACGGAATAATGGCTACCGCAAGTACGATGATCCCCATTCCACCGAGCCATTGTAGGAACTGACGATAAAATAAAATCGCTTTTGGCAGGTGATCCAGCCCTGTAATTACCGTTGCCCCTGTTGTCGTTAAACCTGAAAAAGACTCAAAAATTGACTCAGAGAAATTCAGATCAGGGTTTTCCAACAGAATAAACGGCACAGCCCCCAGCGACCCTAGTACCACCCAAAACAGTACCACGATTAAGAAACCTTCACGGGAACGTAGCTCTTGCTTATATTTTCGACAAAACCACCACAATACTGTGCCGACACTGAAATTCAGCACAAAGGCTTCCAAAAACGCACGACCGCCGCCGTCATCATAAATCAACGCCACAAAGGCAGGCACCAACATCGTGAAGGAAAAACACATCACCAAGATGCCGACAATACGCATAATTGAAAAAAATTGCACAGGGAAATCCTTTAAATAATAAGATAGTGAAATGGTACTCGGGTTTTGATACCAGTCAACAATAAATATGGTGAATATATTAAGATCACGACACATTCAATATGTAAATTTTTTGATGTAAATAGTGAACTATAATAGAATAAATATTGTTCTATTTTTGTTTGTTTAGGAGGTTAATATGAGAGTAACGGGTAGTAGAACTATTGACATGTCTGAGCGTTCAGAAAGTCGCTCTTCAAGTCGCAATTCTGATCGAGATAGAGCTAATATTGTTACAGGAGTTAGAACTATCAGAATGGATTCTTCTAGAGATAATAAGACCTCAAATAGCTCAGGAAAGAATTATTCTAGCAATGGTAGTAATCGAAACAACACTATCACAGGAGTTAAAACAATTGTGATGGATAACAACTCTAGTAAATCTGTGACCAATACCTCTCAAAAAGGGTTTGTTACCGGCGTTAAAACAATCGTGATGGATAACAACTCTAGTAAACCTGTG
>JBGXMX010000090.1:0-4029 GCA_041809245.1 Glaesserella sp. | reverse complement strand
TCCAATACGACAAGCAATTGTACTGTGTGGCGGAGATAAAAAAGGCAAAAACCAAAAGCGATTTTATAAAGAAATGATTAATCTAGCAGAACAAACCTACGATGCTTATCTCGCTAGATGTTAACAGGAGTAATGCAATGAGTGTAAATTTTAAAGATTTAATGGCAACGTTGCCAGAAGAGCAACAAAAACAAGTCAAAGAAATGGCAAATGAAATGCGAATGGAGTTACAGCTTTATCGTATTCGTGAAGAATTGGAAATTTCTCAACAGCAAATTGCCGAAGCATTGAACATCAAACAACCCTCAGTAGCTGCACTTGAGAAACGTGGTAACGATATTCGTCTTTCATCGGTTAAACGTTATGTAGAAGCAATGGGGGGCGTATTAAACTTATCGGTTCAACTTCCAACAGGCAAAACCGTTTCTTTCAATCTTTAATACTCGCAAACACGCTTTTTAAGGAAACACTATGGCAACCATTCAGCAATTTTTAGACATCGTTGAGCGTTTACGCGACAAAGAAACAGGCTGTCCTTGGGATATTAAACAGACCTTTGACACCATGCTACCGAATCTATTGGAAGAAACCTATGAAGTGGCGGAAGCAATTTATACGAAAAATCGTACCGCTTTGCGTGAAGAATTAGGCGATCTGTTGCTACAAGTGGTATTTCTTAGCCAATTAGCCAAAGAAGAAGGAACCTTTAGCTTTCAAGATGTTCTAAACGATATTCACGACAAATTAATTTATCGCCACCCACACGTTTTCGGGGACACCACTGCAACTAACAGTGAAGAAGCCCTACAAAACTGGGAAGCACAAAAAGCCAAAGAGAAAGCAGCAAAACAGCAAACGTCTATATTAGATGATCTGCCTTTTGCTCTGCCTGCCCTTACTCGTGCAGACAAATTACAAAAGCGTTGTGCTAAAGTCGGTTTTGACTGGGATAATCCGCAAGATGTCTTTGCCAAAGTGGAAGAAGAACTGGCTGAAGTGCAAGAAGAAATTCAACAACAGCAACGGGAAAAATTAGCGGAAGAATTAGGCGATTTATTATTTGCAACGGTCAATTTATGCCGTCACCACAAAATTGACTCAGAAACCGCACTTCGCAATGCCAATGTAAAATTTGAAAATCGGTTTAGAAAAGTAGAGAAATTGCTTAAATCAGAAGGAAAAGCACCTCAAGATTGCACACTTACCGAGTTAGATTTTCTGTGGAATGAGATAAAAAAAGTGGAATAACTTGACAAAATTCGGTAAAGTGACAAGCTATATTTATTTGTGTAAAGAAACACAAATAAAAGTAGATAAATAGACATTAAATGGAATAGGAAATAGAGCTATGCCAAGAATTTTACTTGTAGATGATGATATTGATCTCACAGAGCTTCTCGCTGAATTACTTTCATTGGAAGGTTTTGATATCCATACGGTACACAACGGTCAAGAAGCGCTTGATGAGCTTGAGTTACAACATTACGATCTGATTTTATTGGATGTTATGATGCCGGTACTGAACGGTATCGAGACATTAAAGCAAGTTCGCCAAAAATACCTCACCCCGGTTTTAATGCTCAGCGCTAGAGATGATGAAATTGATCGTGTTCTAGGTTTGGAGTTAGGGGCTGACGACTATTTACCTAAACCGTTTAATGATCGTGAGTTGGTTGCACGTATTAAAGCCATTTTACGTCGCACAACCAATGTCAAACCAAGTGGCATTGAAACCTTTTTTGAACCTTCCAGTGAAGATGATCGTAAACCTTTACAGTTTGGCGGCGTTGAATTACATCCGGGGCGTCAACAAGCGATTTTTGAAGGCAAAGATTTGGATTTGACCGGTACTGAATTCGCACTATTACAAATCTTAATGCGCAATCCCGGACAAATTTTATCCCGTGAATTATTAAGTTTTGAAATCTTAGGCAAGCGTTTAACACCGTACGACCGAGCGATTGATATGCATATCTCGAATTTACGTAAAAAATTACCGGAACGAAACGATAATCTGCCTTGGTTTAAAACCTTACGCGGGCGCGGTTATTTATTGGTAACGGAAAAATAGTCTATTGTTCAATGCTCCCCCTTGTTCGTACTTGGGGGAGTTTCTTTTTGAGACAAATTCATGAAAATTTTTAGTCAGATGAAAATGTTACGCAACTATTTGGCTTATCAAATTTTTGCGTCTTTTGCCGTAACAATCGCTATTATTCTTACCGTTGCAATTGTCCTACCTAATTTTGATGCGCGTATTTTTACCGATGTAGAAGAAAATGATCGTATCTTCTTTCTTGAAGAAAGTATTTTAACCGAGCAAGAATACAACCTTGACGAAGTGTTTAGAAGAGGGCTTGTTGTTACAACGCCAAACGGTTTTAATGTCATTTTATTAGATAGAACAACCGCAACCATCAGCGGCGCACAAGAACATCAGCTTAACGCATTACGTGCTTTTATTTTCAAAGCGAATAACCCATCAAAACCGTTACAACGTCGCTTTGGAAACGAAGAAATGTACGGTCCTTTTGTTGTTCAATCCTCAACCCGCACCTACTATCAATATTTTATTAAGCAGGTAAATCCACAGAAAGAGGTGATCAACTATATGTTCGATTCGCCTTGGATCATGCTTCTTATTCTACTGCTGGTTAGTATCCCGGTTTTACTTTGGCTTTCATGGCGAATTGCGAAACCGGTAAAAGCCTTACGGCTAACCGCCAATGCGGTTGCCACCGGTAATCTGACCGTGAATCCGCAATTAGAAAACGATGGCATTAACGAATTACGGGAAGTCGGCAAAAGTTTCAACCAAATGATTACCTCGTTGGAAAAATTATCCAGCTATCAACAACGTTTACTGTCTGATATTTCTCACGAACTCAAAACACCGCTAACCCGTATGCAGCTTGCGGTTTCTTTAATTCGCCGTCGCAACGGCGAGTCAAATGAGTTAACCCGCATTGAAAATGAAATTCAGAAATTAGATACCATGATTCAAGATTTACTGTCGCTTTCCCGCCAGCAGGTCGATCAGCATTTAAGACGTGAAATCTTTCCGATAAATCATATTTGGGAAGATATTTTTGAAGATGCTCAATTTGAATTAGAACAAAGCGGTATCGATCTCTTTATCAGCCAGCGGATCTCCTATCCCGAGCGTTACTTTATTAACGGCAACATCACGGTATTATCCAGTGCGGTGGAAAATGTGATTCGTAATGCGAAAAAATATGCCCATCAATGTGTCAAAGTGATGATTTATATTGATAAAACGGATCTCTTCATCTGCATTGATGATGACGGTGAAGGGGTGCCTGAAGACCAATTTGAAGAAATTTTCCGGCCTTTCTATCGGGTTGCTGAAGATAGAGCCCGCCAAACAGGAGGAACAGGGTTAGGGCTTGCGATCGTCTTTAATGCGATACAGCAACATAAAGGCAGCGTAACGGCAGGGAAAAGTCACTTAGGCGGATTAAGCATTAAAATTCAATTACCTTTATGGTTTGAATAACATTACAAGCGGTCGGTTTTAACGATTTTTTTGCAAAAAAATTGAAAATTCCGACCGCTTGTTTATCCTATCTCACCCAGCGCATAAAGCGGCAACGGTAAGGGTTTTGCTCATCAATTTCAGACCATGTTTCTTCAACCAATTTCCATGCCCGTTCATCGAATTCAAACAGCGTATCGCCCTCAATTTCGGCTTGAATTTCGGTTAAATAGAGCTGCTCTGCCAGCGGAAGAGCCTGTTTAAACAACTCTCCCCCGCCGATAATCATGATTTCATCGCCGCCGGCCATATTTTTAGCCATGTCTATGGCTTGTTCCAAATTAGTGGCTGAATAAGCGCCTTCAACGGTAAAACCTGAACGAGACAGAATAATATTGGGGCGTTTCGACAACAACCGACCGATAGATTCATAAGTTTTACGCCCCATAATCACGGGTTTGCCTAACGTATTGGCACGAAACCATGCCAAATCTACCGGCAAATGCCACGGCATGGCATTTTCTTTTCCAATC
>JBGXMX010000089.1:0-5370 GCA_041809245.1 Glaesserella sp. | reverse complement strand
AGGTGATCTTAGACGGTGAAAATGTCGGAGACCAAATTCGTACTGCGCAAGCGGGTCAAAATGCGTCAAAAATTGCAATTTATCCTAAAGTACGTGAGGCATTATTACAGCGTCAGCGTGATTTTAGCTCCGAAAAAGGTTTAATTGCGGATGGTCGTGATATGGGGACAATTGTTTTTCCTCATGCCCAAATAAAATTCTTTTTGGATGCAAGTGCGGAAGAACGTACAAAAAGACGTGTAAAACAGTTGCAAGAAAAGGGATTTAATGCTAATTTTGACGAGATTTTAGCCGAGATAAAAGAGCGTGATTTTCGGGATAGAAATCGCCCGATTGCGCCGCTTGTTCCGGCTAAAGATGCGGTGATTTTGGACTCGACGCATTTATCCATTGAGGATGTGATTCAACAAGCGTTGGAGCACATTGCTCAAAAATTATAAGTTTGTTTGCTTAACAAAGGATTGTTAAGTTGTTATTCCTAACCCCATTTAGACGGAATTAAGTGGACGTTCTATTTTTATTTAAGAAGATTAATTATGACTGAATCTTTTGCTCAACTATTTGAAGAATCACTAAAAGGTCAAGAAACCCGTTTAGGTTCTATCGTTAAAGGTACTGTGGTTAAAATCCAAAAAGGCCTTGTATTCGTAGATGCTGGTTTAAAATCAGAATCTGCAATCCCTGCTGAAGAGTTTTTCAACGCACAAGGCGAATTAGAAGTTCAAGTCGGCGATGTGGTTGATGTAGCTCTTGATGCCGTAGAAGACGGTTTCGGTGAGACCAAACTTTCTCGTGAAAAAGCGAAACGTAACGAATCTTGGGCTGCGTTAGAGAAAGCATTCGAAGAGCAAGCAACCGTTGTTGGTTTCGTAAACGGTAAAGTAAAAGGTGGCTTCACTGTTGAGTTAAACGGTGTTCGTGCATTCCTACCGGGTTCATTAGTAGATACCCGTCCGGTTCGTGATTCTTTAAATCTTGAAGGTCAAACTTTAGAGCTTAAAGTAATCAAATTAGACCAAAAACGTAACAACGTCGTAGTATCTCGTCGTGCAGTAATCGAAACAACAAGCTCTGCTGATCGTGAAGAAGTGTTAGCAAACTTAGTTGAAGGTTCTGAAGTGAAAGGTACTGTGAAGAACTTAACCGACTACGGCGCATTCGTTGATTTAGGCGGTGTTGACGGCTTATTACACATCACGGATATGGCGTGGAAACGTGTTAAACACCCAAGCGAAGTGGTTGCTGTAGGTCAAGAAGTGACTGTAAAAGTTCTTAAATTCGACAAAGAGAAAACACGTGTATCTTTAGGCTTAAAACAATTAGGCCAAGATCCATGGGCGGCGATCGCTGAAAACCATCCGGTCGGCAGCAAATTAACAGGTAAAGTGACTAACTTAACTGATTACGGTTGCTTCGTCGAAATCCTTGGTGGTGTTGAAGGTTTAGTTCACGTTTCAGAAATGGATTGGACAAACAAAAACATTCATCCGTCTAAAGTTGTCAATGTTGGCGATGTTGTTGAAGTTATGGTACTTGAAGTGGACGAAGAACGTCGTCGTATCTCTTTAGGTTTAAAACAATGTAAAGCAAACCCATGGGAACACTTTGCAGAAACTCACAACAAAAACGATAAAGTAAAAGGTAAAATAAAATCAATCACTGATTTCGGTATCTTTATCGGTTTAGAAGGCGGTATTGACGGTTTAGTTCACTTATCTGACATTTCTTGGAATGTTTCAGGTGAAGAAGCCGTTCGTAACTACAAAAAAGGCGACGAAGTAGAAGCTGTTGTACTTCAAGTTGATGCAGTGAAAGAACGTATCTCTTTAGGCATTAAACAATTAGACTCAGATCCGTTTACAAACTTTGTAGATAGCGTGAAAAAAGGCGCAATCGTAAAAGGTAAAGTTGCGGAAGTTGATGCGAAAGGCGTTAAAGTTGAATTAGCGGACGGCGTAGAAGGTTATGTTCGTGCGGCTGAAGCAACGCGTGATCGTGTAGAAGATATTACCTCAGTTATTTCTGTCGGCGATGAAATCGAAGCGAAATATACCGGCGTTGATCGTAAAGCACGTATCGTAAATCTTTCTGTTCGTGCAAAAGACGAAGCTGAAGAGTCTGCAGCGCTTGCACAAGTGAATAAGCAAGAAGAAACTATTCCGAATGCAATGGCAGAAGCATTCAAAGCAGCTAAAGGTGAGTAGTAATTAAGCCTCCCGACAAAAGCGGATATGTGTAAGCATATCCGCTTCACCCATAATAGTAAGGAGTAACTATGACAAAATCAGAATTAATAGAAAATTTACATCTAAAAAATGACTCTTTACAACTCAGCACCGTTGAAGAATGTGTAAAAGAAATTCTAGAACAAATTACTTTATCTTTAGAGCAAGGAGAAAGAGTAGAAGTCAGAGGTTTCGGGAGTTTTTCTTTGCACTACCGCCAATCTAGAGTTGGACGCAATCCTAAAACGGGGGAAAGTGTTAAATTACATTCAAAATATGTTCCTCATTTTAAAGCAGGAAAAGAATTGAAAGAACGTGTTGATAATAGTTAATTAGTGGAAATCTATTCGACATAAGGAGTAGAAAATGAAATATATTTTTAGTTTTATTATTGTACTTGCAATTGTTATTGTTGCTGTCACGATTGGTTCAAATAACGATCAAATGATTACTTTTAACTATTTTATTGCAAAAAGCGAGTTACGATTATCTACTTTAGTGGCGGTATTATTTGGCTTCGGATTAATTCTAGGCTGGATAATCGCAGGTATTTTTTATATTAAAGTAAAACTACAAAATATTGCATTAACACGTCGAGTAAAACGTCAGGCACAGCAAATTAGTGAATTAACCCTTCCAAAGGCTGAATAATGCTTGAATTGCTGTTCCTCTTATTGCCTATTGCCGCATTATACGGATGGTATATGGGGCAGAGAAGCGTAAGAAAGGATCAAGAATCACTGAATAATAAATTTTCCCGAGATTATGTGACCGGGGTAAATTTTCTTCTCTCTAATCAACAAGAAAAAGCTGTTGATCTTTTTCTGTCTCTATTACAAAAACAAGAAACAGAAAATCAAATCACAACCGAATCACAATTTGAAGCCGAACTGACTCTCGGCAATCTGTTTCGGTCTCGCGGTGAAGTTGATCGTGCGTTACGCATCCACCAAAATTTGGAAAATAATCCCAACTATTCTTTCGAGCAAAAATTATTAGCTAAACAACAATTAGCCAAAGATTTCTTAGTCGCAGGTTTTTATGATCGGGCAGAAAATTATTATATTCTGCTACTAGACGAACCTGATTTTGCAGTCCATTCTTTAACGCAGCTTTCTCTGATTTATCAAAAAACAAAAGAATGGAAAAATGCGATTAATGTGGCAGAAAAACTGATAAAAATAGATCCCGATACAAATAAAACACCGATTTCACATTATTATTGCGAATATGCACAAACCGTAAAAAATAACGATGTGCTATATACAAAATTACTTCAGCAGGCTCTACAATATTCACCAAAATGCAGCCGTGCTTCTATTTTGTTGGGAAGATATTTCTTAGAACAAAAAGAGTTTAATCAAGCGTTATTTCATTTTGAAAATATTATCAACCAAGATTTTGATTATATTAGCGAAGTCCTTGATAATATCCGCCAATGTTATACGGAATTAGATGCTTTGGCGCAGTTTGAACTATTTTTGATTAAAGCTAATCAAATAAAACATAATAGTGCCGTAGATTTGGCGCTTGCCGAATTAATTGCGGAAAAAGACGGTATAGACGCGGCACAAACCAAGCTTTATCAACAGGTAAGACAACACCCTAATATGTTAACATTCCATCGTTTTATTTATTATCAAATGAATGAAGCGGAAGAGGGGAGAGGCAAAGAAAGTTTGTCACTTTTACATAAAATGGTTGGGGAACAGATCCAACGAGGTTCACAATATCGCTGCTTAAATTGTGGATATCAAAGTTATCGATTAGGCTGGTATTGCCCGTCTTGTCGAGAATGGGAAACTATTAAACCGATTCAAAGTATAAACGAAATTACTTAGGCAATAGGAGTGATTATGAGCAATAAAGTTATTGTTGCATTAGATTACGAGACAGAATATGAGGCGTTACATTTTGTTGATCAAGTTGATCCCTCAAGCTGCCGACTCAAAGTCGGCAAAGAGATGTTTACCACCCTTGGAACAAATTTTGTCAAACAGTTACATGAACGCAAGTTCGACGTGTTTTTAGACTTAAAATATCACGACATTCCGAATACGGTAGCCCGTGCGGTTCGTTCTGCGGCGGATCTTGGCGTATGGATGGTTGATTTACATGCATCAGGCGGTTTACGCATGATGGAAACCGCAAAGCAAATTTTAGAGCCTTACGGCAAAGATGCACCTTTATTGATTGGCGTGACTGTGCTTACGAGTATGGAAGATTTAGATCTCTTACAAATCGGTATTAATGCTTCACCAATGGAACAAGTTATCCGTTTAGCGCACCTTTGCCAACGGGCTGGGCTTGACGGGGTGGTCTGTTCACCGCAGGAAGTAGAAGTGTTACGTACACACTGTGGAAAAGACTTTAAGCTCATCACGCCGGGAATTCGTCCTGAAGGCAGTGAGATGGGCGACCAACGCCGAGTCATGACACCGAAAGAAGCGATTGATACCGGCGCAGATTACCTTGTGATTGGCAGACCCATTACACAAGCGGCTAATCCGTTATCGGTATTACAATCAATTAACCAATCCATTGCATAACAAGCGGTCAAATTTATAGGAAATTTTGCAAATGTCGCTAGTTTATTCAACGGAAATTGGGCGTATTGAGCCGGAAAAAGTTAAACCTATTCGTCCTAAAGGAGACGGCATTGTGCGTATTTTGCGGCAAACCAGCGGGCGAAAAGGAAAAGGCGTGTCTGTTATCACCGGGTTGGATATTGATGACAGAGCATTAATGTCTCTTGCCTCTGAATTAAAACGCCGTTCCGGTTGTGGTGGTTCAGTGAAAGACGGTACGATAGAAATTCAAGGTGATAATCGGGAACTCTTAAAACAGATGCTGGAGCAAAAAGGTTTCACCGTAAAATTAGCCGGTGGCTAAGGCTATATTTTTTATTTATTCTCATAATTTTAAGGATATAAAATGACTCAACTGAGTGTTGTGATTTTAGCTGCGGGTAAAGGCACCCGTATGTACTCGGATTTACCCAAAGTGTTACACCCGATTGCGGGTAAACCAATGGTTAAACACGTTATTGATACGGTTAAAGCATTAGAGACAAAACAAATTCATCTGATTTACGGGCATGGCGGTGATCTAATGCAGCAGCGTTTAGCCGCTGAACCCGTTAATT
>JBGXMX010000088.1:0-12340 GCA_041809245.1 Glaesserella sp. | reverse complement strand
TGAAACGATGCCGAGTTTGCTTGGCGTAATACTGGTCTTCCATACTTGATCGGCTTCTTTGGATTGGATGATATTGTCGCCCTGAATTGTCGATTTTTCTACGCGCTGTAGTACCCAGCCTTGTGGATCGGCGTAATTGGCTTGACCGGCCTTTAAAATGGATTTTAATTCACGTTTGTCGAATTCATAAATTAATAAACCGTTTAAATGGGTTTCGCTGCTGATTTGACGGATATAAATAAAATCTTTGCCGTCTTTCGCCCAAAATCCGCCTTGTGTGGCAAGCATGGAACCACCACTTTGAGCGATTGATCGCATATTTCGGGCGTATTGTTCCGTTTGCGGTACGCCCCATTCACCGATAAGCATGGTAAAAATCACTAACGGAATCGCCGTTTTCATTACCGCTAAACCAATACGGAAGCGGGAGAACCCGGAAGCCTGCATCACAACCAGTTCACTGCGGCTGGCAAGGTTGCCCAAGCCCATTAACGAACCGAGTAGAGCGGCTATCGGGAAAAAGGTCTCAACGTCACGGGGAATGGTTAAGAAAGTATAGTATGCCGCGTGTAATCCGTCGTAAGAGCCTTGACCGACCGCCCGAAATTCTTCGACGAATTTAATAATTGCTCCTAACCCGACCAACATAAAAAGGGTAAGCATAATGGAGGAAAGAATAGTTTTTCCGATATAACGTTCTAATACATTCATGTCAGTGTGTTACCTTTTTGGCACTGAGACGATAGCGCAATGCAGAAAACCATTTGCTATCCCAACTGTTTAATACAATCCCGAGGATCAAGAACCCGATAGAAACCAGAGGCATCAACAAAGAGGCATCAACCTTACCTGAGCCGCCCGCTGATTTTAATGAACTTTGTAGCAGGAAATAGATTAAATACATTAATAACGCCGGCAACAGTTTGGCAAAGCGCCCTTGGCGCGGGTTAACGCTGCTCATCGGTACGGCAAGTAACGCCATTAGCGGTGTGGCGAAAATCAAGGCGAAGCGCCATTGTAATTCCGATTTGGCTTCCGGAGAGTTGTCAGCGATGAGTTTGCTGAAATCAGCGCGCTGAACTAATTTTTCATCGGTTTCGACTTGTTGATAACCTAAATAAGCGGTATAGCTGTCGAAGTGAGAAATGCGGAAATCAGCCGTCTGCGGCGTGCCTTCGTAACGGTCGCTATTCGTCAATGTAAGCAGTTGATCACCGTTTGGCAAACCTTGTAATTCACCGGATTCTGCCACCACAACGGATGGTTTGTTTTTTTTCTGCTGATCCGGTTGGAAAACATAAATATCATTGAGTCGGTTATTTTCGATATTATCGATAAAAAGCACATAACCGCCGGCAGACATAAACTGCCCTGCCGAAAGCGCGGCAAAACGCGGATTTGCCTTGGCTTCCGCCAACATTTCACTTTGTTTATTGATCGCCCAAGGTGTCAACCAAAAGACATTATAAACCGCAATGGCGGTGGTAAATACGGATAGAAATAATGCGACTTTGACCAGTAGGCTTTGTCCGACACCACAGGCTCGCATCACGGTAATTTCACTTTCGGCATAAAAACGACCTAAAGTGAGTAAAAGCGCAATAAACAGAGAGAGCGGCAGCATTAACTGTGCCATGGTCGGCATTCCCAGTCCGAGTAGGCTCAAGACTAAATCGGTTGGTACTCTTCCGCTGACCGCCGAACTTAATACGCGGACTAATTGTTGGCAGAAGAAAATCACTAACAGTATGAAAAGTATAGCAATTTGGCTTTTAAATATTTCTTTCGTTAAATATCGGCTTAAAATCACGATAAAGGTCTCATTTTTTTAAATTATTGCTTGCAATTTTTCAGCAAGAGGGTAGCTTTACGACCCGTATTTTGCTTTCAAGTTCAAGCGGTCTGATTTTGGTAAAATTTTGCAAAAAACCGACCGCTTGCAAAATGCGTAATCATACCCTTTTAAATAAAAAAAATCACGGGAGTATTGTATGGAATTTAGCGTAAAGAACGGTTCGGTAGAAAAGCAGCGGACAGGTTGTCTGGTAGTAGGAGTGTACGAACCTCGTCGCTTATCTGCGGCGGCGGAACAGTTGGATAAATTAAGTGACGGCTATTTAAGCAATTTATTGCGTAAAGGGGATTTGGAAGGGCGTGTCGGGCAAACCTTATTGCTGCACAATGTACCGAATGTCCCTGCTGATCGGGTGTTGTTAGTCGGCTGTGGCAAAGAGCGTGAACTGACCGAACGCCAATACAAACAAACCATTCAAAAAATGGTGCAAGTGGTTAACGACACAGGCTCAACGGAAGCGATCTGCTTCCTCACCGAATTGCACGTCAAAGCCCGTTCGGTTTATTGGAATATCCGTTTTGCGATTGAAGCGATTCAAGACAACGGCTATCAATACAATGAATTTAAGAGCGTTAAACCTGAAATCCGCCGTGAACTCCGCAAAATTGTGTTTAATATTGCCAACCGTAAAGATTTAACCGTGGCGGAACAAGCGGTTGAACACGGTAAAGCGATTGCATCAGGCGTGATCTTCGCCAAAAATGTGGCAAACTGCCCACCAAATGTCTGCAACCCGAAATATTTATCCGAATTAGCGAAGGGGTTAGACAAAGACTATAACAGCATTACAACCACCGTATTAAATGAAAAAGAGATGGCGGAATTAAATATGAACGCTTATCTTGCCGTTTCTCGCGGTTCTGAAAATGAGGCTTACCTTTCTATCATCGAATATAAAGGATCTCCAAATCCTGCAGCTAAACCGATTGTTCTTGTCGGCAAAGGCTTAACCTTTGACACTGGCGGCATTTCCATTAAACCGTCCGACGCAATGGACGAAATGAAATACGATATGGGCGGTGCGGCATCTGTCTATGGCACAATGAAAGCCATTGCAGAAATGAAATTGCCATTAAATGTGATCGGCATACTCGCAGGCTGTGAAAATATGCCGGACGGCAACGCTTATCGCCCTGGAGATATTCTTACCACAATGTCAGGCTTAACCGTTGAAGTGTTGAATACTGACGCAGAAGGACGTTTGGTGTTATGTGATACCTTAACCTATGTAGAACGCTTCGATCCTGAATTAGTGATTGATGTCGCTACACTCACAGGGGCGTGTATGATCGCACTTGGCAACCACAACAGCGGATTGATTTCACCAAATAACGCTCTTGCGAATGATTTATTAAATGCGGCAGAACAAGCGGACGACAAAGCGTGGCGTTTACCAATGGGCGAAGAGTATCAAGAGCAGCTTAAATCCAACTTTGCCGATCTCGCCAATATCGGCGGACGTTTAGGCGGTGCGATCACCGCAGGTGTGTTTCTGTCTAACTTCACCAAAAAATACACTTGGGCACACTTAGATATTGCAGGCACAGCGTGGAAGTCAGGAGCAGCAAAAGGCGCGACAGGCAGACCGGTGCCCTTGTTGAGCCAGTTTTTGATTAATAAAGCGGGTGTTTAGCTTATCTTACTGATATCAACGAGTCGTTAAGACTATTTTTTCAACACAAGCGGTCACTTTATCTTAAAAATTTGCAAAATTATCAATAAAGTGTCTCCCGATTACATTCGTTTAATTTATTCTTGGGTGACTTGTCACCAAATTTAAATGGCTCCTGTTCGGAGCCATTTGAGACCGATGACAAACTACCCGTAAATCCATTGAACAATGATGGCGCTCGTTTGTAACGAGTGCCTTTTGTCACATTTGATGATGTGTTTCAGCACACGTTAAAAACGTGCGCTATCGGATGGTTAATGACCACTCTTATAAATGCTTTGTCTATAATCTGAAACGGCTCCTGTTCGGAGCCATTTGAGACCGATGACAAACTATCCGTAAATCCATTGAACAATGATGGCGCTCGTTTGTAACGAGTGCCTTTTGTCACATTTGATGATGTGTTTCAGCACACGTTAAAAACGTGCGCTATCGGAGTGTTTAAATTAATGATGAAACTTGCATATTAAGAAGATAAATAAGGCTCACCAAGGTGAGCCTTATTGCTTTATAGATTAAAGTGCTTTCAAAATATCGTCCACACGTTCTTTTGCATCACCAAATAACATTTGGGTGTTTTCTTTGAAGAATAGTGGGTTTTGTACGCCGGCATAGCCTACTGCCATTGAGCGTTTGAACACAATAACGTTTTGTGCTTTCCACACTTCAAGTACAGGCATACCTGCAATCGGGCTGTTTGGATCGTCCATTGCCGCCGGGTTTACTGTGTCGTTTGCACCGATAACCAACACCACATCAGTATCTGCGAAATCATCGTTGATTTCGTCCATTTCTAATACGACATCGTAAGGCACTTTCGCTTCAGCAAGTAATACGTTCATATGACCCGGTAAACGTCCTGCAACCGGGTGAATACCAAAGCGAACATTGACGCCACGGTCGCGTAATTTCTGTGTGATTTCAGCGACAGGATATTGTGCTTGTGCCACCGCCATACCGTATCCTGGGGTGATGATCACAGAGCTTGCATTTTTAAGTAATTCCGCCACTTCTTCTGCCGTAGTTTCACGGTGCTCGCCTTGTTCTTCATCAGAGCTGACTTGAACATCGTTACCAAAGCCACCTGCGATAACGCTGATGAACGAGCGGTTCATTGCTTTACACATAATGTAAGAAAGGATTGCACCCGAAGAACCTACTAATGCACCGGTTACGATAAGTAAGTCATTGCTTAACATAAAGCCTGCTGCCGCAGCTGCCCAACCTGAATAAGAGTTAAGCATAGAAACAACAACCGGCATATCTGCACCGCCGATAGAGGCCACTAAGTGCCAACCGAATGCTAAAGCAATTGCAGTCATTACTAATACAGGGAAAATGTTCTCTGGGTTATTTAAGAAAGCAACCATTAATAGTGCAGAAACCACAAGTGCCGCAAGGTTTAATTTGTGGCGATGTGGCAACATTAATGCTTTTGAATTGATAATGCCGCGTAATTTACCGAAAGCAACCACTGAACCTGTGAAAGTGACCGCACCGATGAAGATACCAAGGAATACTTCAACATTGTGGATATTTTGTAGCACTGGATCCGTTTCGTGTGCAAGACCGTAGCTGTTAAAGCCGACTAATACCGCCGCTAAACCTACGAAGCTGTGAAGAATTGCCACAAGTTCAGGCATTTCTGTCATTTCAACTTTTAATGCTTGACGAATACCGATAGCACCACCGATTGCCATTGCGATTAAAATCCAAATGGTACCTTGTGATTGTGGTCCAAAAATGGTTGCGATTAGTGCAATGGTCATCCCCACGATACCATACCAACAACCTGCTTTTGCCGTTTCGTGTTTAGAAAGCCCTGCAAGGCTCATAATAAAGAGAACGGCTGCGACAATATATGCCGCTTGTACTAAACCTAAAGACATACTTTCTCCTTAACCTTTTCTAAACATTGCTAACATTCTTTGGGTAACTTTGAAGCCACCGAAGATGTTGATACTTGCCACTAAAATCGCAATAAAGGCAAGAATACTGATAAAGAAGCTGCCTTGAGAGATTTGTAATAATGCACCGACAATGATAATACCCGAAATCGCATTGGTTACTGCCATTAATGGCGTATGTAATGCGTGACTGACGTTCCAAACTACATAGTAACCTACTACGCAAGAGAGAACGAAGACGGTGAAGTGAGATAAGAATGCCGCAGGTGCAACAGAAGCTAACCACAAGAATGCGATCACCGCTAAGGCTAATAAGCCATACTTAATGCGTGGATCTGCCGGTTTTTCTTCTTTTTTCTCAGCAGGTTTTGCTGCCGCTTTTTGTTGTGGCTGTGCAGATACCTGAATTGGTGGTGCCGGCCAAGTGACTTCGCCATCACGGATTACGGTCACACCACGCAATACCACATCTTCAAAGTCGATGTTAATGTTGCCATCTTTCTCTTTGCAGAGTAATTTCAATAGATTAACTAAGTTTGTGCCGTAAAGTTGAGATGATTGGGTCGGTAAGCGTCCCGGTAAATCGGTATAGCCGATAATTTTCACTTGGTTTTCAGTGGTAACCACTTTACCTGCTTGGGTTAATTCGCAGTTACCGCCTGTTGCCGCCGCTAAATCTACAATTACCGAACCCGGTTTCATTGTGGCAACCATCTCTTTGGTAATTAAGCGTGGAGCCGGTTTACCCGGGATAAGTGCAGTGGTAATAATAATATCCACTTCTTTTGCTTGTTCAGCATAGAGTGCTAATGCACGGCGGTTAAATTCTTCCGACATCACTTTCGCATAGCCGTCACCACTGCCGCCTTCTTCTTTGAAATCAATTTCAAGGAAGGTTGCACCCATTGATTGTACTTGTTCTTTTACTTCAGGACGAGAGTCAAAAGCACGCACGATGGCACCAAGGCTGTTTGCCGCACCAATTGCCGCTAAACCTGCAACACCTGCACCAATCACAAGCACTTTCGCCGGTGGCACTTTACCTGCTGCGGTAATTTGACCTGTAAAGAAGCTGCCAAATTCGTGAGCCGCTTCAACAACGGCACGATAACCGGCAATGTTTGCCATAGAACTTAAGGCGTCTAGGGCTTGTGCACGAGAAATACGCGGCACAGCGTCCATCGCTAACACATTGATTTTCTTGGCAGAAAGTGTTTGCATTAATTCATGATTTTGAGCAGGCCAAATAAAGCTCACAAGCGTTGCCCCTTCCTTGATTAATGCAATTTCTGCATCCGTTGGTGCATTGACTTTAAAAATAATGTCCGCATTCCAAACATCCTGTTGTGTGCCATCTGCTGTTCCGGCAGTAATAAAGGGGTTAACTTCAAAACTTGCTTTAAAGCCAGCATCTTTTTCGATGATGACATCAAAACCAAGTTTTTTGATCTGTTCGACGGTTTTCGGCGTTGCCGCCACACGTGTTTCACCGTCTAACAGCTCTCTTGGTACACCAATAAGCATAAAGACTCCTGTATGGTTAATGTTTAAAATAAGAATGTTTTTGTAAGATTAAAACAGACTAAATTTACCATTAATTTTGGCGATTGGGTAAAAATTTCTAGTGAATTATTGAAATAGGTTAAATTTTCATAGCCAAGATAGCTTCCACATAGCTTATTTTTATTTACTTTCCAAATAGGCTTTCTATAAATTTAAAATATTAATTGGTGTTATAAAGCCTTTTTTGCTATATTTGCTCGCAATTTTCGCCCTTTGAGGGCTTCTGTCTTCTTAGAGTTTACTCAGTTTTAACTATCAATGGATTCCTGCTATGTTTAAAAAATTTCTTGGTTTATTTTCAAATGATCTCTCAATTGATTTAGGAACGGCAAATACCTTAATTTATGTCAAGGGTCAGGGTATTGTACTTGACGAACCTTCTGTGGTTGCGGTAAGACAAGATCGTATCGGTTCATTAAAAAGTATTGCCGCAGTAGGCAGTGATGCAAAATCCATGTTAGGTCGTACACCTAAAAGTATTCTTGCTATTCGTCCGATGAAAGATGGCGTAATTGCCGATTTCCACGTGACACAAAAAATGTTACAGCATTTTATTAAACAAGTGCATAGTAATAATTTTATGCGCCCAAGCCCACGTGTTTTAGTGTGTGTTCCGGCAGGTGCGACCCAAGTTGAGCGTAAAGCGATTGAGGAATCTGCAATTAGTGCCGGAGCGCGAGAAGTGTATTTGCTTGAAGAGCCTATGTTAGCCGCTATTGGTGCAGGCTTACCGGTTGCAGATGCGGCGGGTTCGATGGTGATTGATATCGGTGGCGGTACAACGGAAGTAGCGGTACTTTCCCTTAATGGGATTGTTCACTCTGCATCCGTACGCATCGGGGGCGATAAATTAGATGAAGCCATTATTGCCTATGTTCGCCGTCATCACGGTTCTGCAATCGGGGAAACAACCGCAGAGCGTATTAAAAAAGAGATTGCGACCGCTTATATTCAAAATGATGAAGAAATTCGTACCATGGAAGTACACGGACATAATTTGGCGGAAGGCGCACCGCGTACTTTTGTATTAAGTTCTAAAGAAGTACTGGAAGCTATCGAGCAGCCATTAACGGGCATTGTAGATGCCGTAAAAGGCGTTTTAGAACAATGTCCTCCGGAATTAGCTGCGGATATTTTTGAACGAGGAATGGTATTAACGGGCGGCGGCGCATTACTACAGAATCTGGATGTACTGCTGTCTAAATCGACCGGGGTTCCCGTTATTGTGGCCGAAGATCCGCTGACCTGCGTGGCGCGTGGCGGCGGTAAAGCATTAGATATGATTGACACCCACGGCGGTGATGTATTTGGTGATTATAACTAATGTCTCTTGATTAACCGCATAAATGGACAATATCAGGTTTATTGTCCATTTTGCTTTTTTGCTTCCCATATTTAATTTCAATATGCACATATGAAGACAATTTTTGCAAAAACACCCCCGCTGGGCGTTCGTCTGTTTTTTGCTATCCTGCTTTCAATTATCTTTATTGTATCGGATGGTCGCAGCGTTGCGATGATACAAATACGTAATGTATTGGAAACAGCGGTCAGTGGTCTTTACTATTTTGCAAACACGCCTCGAAGCGTTTTGGATGGTGTGAGCAATAATTTTATAGATAGCCAAAAATTACAAATAGAAAATACCGTTTTAAAAGAACAACTTCGAGAAAAAAATGCGGATTTGCTGTTACTTGAGCAACTCAAAGTCGAAAATCAACGCTTACGTTTATTGCTCAGTTCCCCGCTACGTCAAGATGAATATAAAAAAGTAGCGGAGGTATTAACCGCAGAAATGGATGCCTACCGCCAACAAGTGGTGATCAACCAAGGGAAAAATGACGGAGCCTTTGTCGGACAACCGATTATTGATGAAAAGGGTGTAGTCGGACAAATTATTTCGGTCGGCGAAAACAGCAGCCGCGTATTGTTATTAACGGATGTCACGCATGCAGTACCTGTACAGGTTTTACGTAATGATGTACGAGCGATAGCCAGCGGCACGGGACATAATGATGAACTAATCTTAGATAATTTGCCTAGAAAAGTTGATATCACCAAAGGTGATATTTTAGTGACATCGGGGTTAGGCGGACGTTTTCCCGAAGGTTATCCTGTTGCCGTAGTCGAAACAGTCATTAATGATGGCTCAAGCCACTTTGCCAAAGTCACCGCTCGCCCCCTAGCTTCTTTTGATCGCCTCAGATATCTCTTACTTTTATGGCCGACCAGTGAAGAAATTCGCAAAGCACAAAGTATTTCTCCGCAAGATGTTCGCAATGCCGTTGAAGAGCGTCGCAATCATCGTAGCCCGTTAGACAGACTTAAAAACAGCCAAAAAGAACAAGTGATTGAAGAGAAAAAAGAAGAAAATCCGGAGACGGACGAGGTAGAAAATCCGGCGGCACAACCTGAAGAAGACGGAAAAGAACAAAATCTCCAGCAAGGAGTAGCACCATAATGAAAGAAAATGCACTTTTTCAACTTTTACTGTTAACTTTTATTTTTGTTATTGCATTTGTGTTGGAAATTATGCCTTGGCCTGCGGGGTTTCAAGGTTTACGCCCGACATGGGTCGTTTTAGTATTAATCTATTGGGCTCTTGCCTTGCCGGATAAAGTCAGCGTAGGTACGGCTTTTCTAGCCGGGATCGTGTGGGATCTGATTTTAGGTTCGATTCTTGGCGTCCATGCCTTAGTACTATCAATTGCGATCTATTTTGTCGCCAAATATCATCTGATTTTACGTAATCTCTCGTTATGGCTGCAAAGTTTACTCGTAATAGCATATATCGCCCTGATTCGCTTCTGTATTTTCTTTATTGAATTGGTTCTGCACAGCGCAGAGTTTAATACTCAAGAGCTGCTTGGTGCAGTCATTAGCGGCATTCTTTGGCCGTGGATTTTCTTACTGATGCGACACATACGTCGAGGACTGCATTTACGCTAATGAACAGCTTATCTTTCGATTTTTCTGCGGATTTTCGTCCCCTTTCCGCCCGAATGCGGCCACGCACTTTAGCTGAATATGTCGGGCAATCACACCTGATCGGCGAAGGCAAGCCCCTACGCCGAGCCATTGAAGCCGGGCATAGCCACTCAATGATTTTCTGGGGCCCTCCGGGAACGGGCAAAACCACCCTTGCTGAAATTATCGCAAACGAACTTGATGCCGAAGTTGAACGCTTATCTGCCGTCACCAGTGGTATCAAAGAGATCCGAGAAGCGATCGAAAAAGCCAAACTCAACCGACAATCCGGCAGACGTACTTTACTCTTTGTTGATGAAGTTCATCGTTTTAATAAAAGCCAACAAGATGCCTTTTTACCTCACATTGAAGACGGCACCATTATTTTTATCGGTGCAACCACTGAAAATCCGTCCTTTGAACTGAATAATGCCTTGCTGTCACGGGCAAGAATTTACATTCTCAAGCCACTACAAGCGGTCGATATTCTAAAAATTTTGCAAAATGCCATTGCAGACAAAGAACGTGGACTCGGCAATGAAAAACTCATTATTCAAGATGATGTACTTCAACTGCTGGCGGACTATGTCAATGGCGATGGACGTTTTTCTCTCAACTGCCTTGAATTAATGTGCGATATGGCAGAACAATTGCCACAAGGAAAATTACTGGATAAAGCCTTACTCACCGAAGTGTTAGGCGAACGCCAAGCCCGTTTCGACAAAGGTGGTGACCGCTATTACGACCTGATTTCCGCTTTACATAAATCCATTCGAGGTTCTTCTCCTGATGGTGCATTGTACTGGTATGCTCGTATTTTAACCGCTGGTGGCGATCCACTGTATGTTGCTCGCCGACTCCTTGCGATAGCTTCAGAAGATGTAGGTAATGCAGATCCAAGGGCAATGCAAGTTGCCCTTGCTGCGTGGGATTGTTATACCCGAGTGGGGGCTTACGAAGGCGAGCGGGCTATCGCCCAAGCGGTGATTTACCTTGCCGTTGCTCCAAAAAGTAATGCCGTTTACACCGCATTCAAACAAGCCAAACGCTTAGCTCAAGAAGGCAAAGATTACGACGTTCCCGAACATCTGCGTAACGCACCGACTAACTTAATGAAATCCCTTGGCTACGGCGAAGAATACCGCTACGCCCACGACGAGCCTAACGCCTACGCCGCAGGGGAAAATTATTTTCCACCTGAACTAAAAGACTCTCAATTCTACTTCCCAACCGAACGTGGAATGGAAAAGCAGATCAAAGAAAAAATGGCGTGGTTAAAAGGGTTGGATTTGCAGAGTGAGGCGCAGCGGTATAAGTAAATTTTGTCGACTATGCCTACCTATTACACCACAATTTTGATGAGGGCATACGGCATATAAAACGTGCGCCGTTAATAGAGCTTAAAGCCTTGTACTATAAGGCTTTAAGCTAATTTTAACTGTCGTATATGCCGTTTTTAAAAGCTCTTAGAATAATTTTCTTGAGGTTTCAAATAGTTCTTCTTTGAACGGACGACGCATATTGGTGATTGCATCAATAATATCGTGATGAACCAATTTTTCGTTTTGAATTCCGACACAACGACCACCATGACCTTGAATTAATAACTCAACCGCATAAACGCCCATACGGGAAGCTAAAATTCGGTCAAAAGCACAAGGTGCGCCGCCGCGTTGTGTATGACCGAGAACCGTAGCACGCGTTTCATGTCCGAAGCGATCTTCAATCTCTTTAGCCAATTCGTGGACATTGGTCATTAATTCCGTAATTGCGATAATGGCGTGACGTTTGCCTTTTTTGAAGCCTTCATCAATATTACGCATTAATGACTCTTTATCCAAACCTTTTTCCGGTACGATGATGTATTCACAACCGCCTGCAAGTGCGGCGCTGATGGTTAAGTCACCGCAGTGACGTCCCATAATTTCTACAATAGAAATACGTTGGTGAGACGTAGAGGTATCACGCAAACGGTCAATAGCTTCAAGTGCAGTTTCAAGAGCGGTTTGGAAGCCGATGGTATAATCCGTTCCGGCAACGTCGTTATCAATCGTACCCGGTAAGCCGATACAAGCGATGCCAAATTCTTCGGTTAATAATTTAGCTCCCATATAAGAGCCGTCACCGCCAATTACAACCAAACCGTCAATTTCATATTTTTTCAATGTCTCTACGCATTTTTTACGTACTTCAGGATCTTTAAACTGCGGAAAACGTGCCGAGCCTAAGAATGTACCGCCACGGTTGATAACTTCGGATACGGAACGACGTTCAAGTCGAGTCACATTATCGTGGTATAAACCGTAATAACCGTCTTGCACACCGTACACTTCCAGCCCTTCACTTAACGCTGCACGCACAACACCACGGATTGCG
>JBGXMX010000087.1:0-2961 GCA_041809245.1 Glaesserella sp. | reverse complement strand
TTTTCTGCAAGAGAAAAACGGGCGATAAAATAGCATAAATTCAAGGATTAAACGAGAAGAAATTCAGCAAATGGACGGGCTGCGGCATTTTCTTGTAGAATACCGAGCCTATTTGATACGCCTAAAGGAGAAAAAATGAGAAAACATTACTTACAAGCGGGCATTTTTAGCCTGATTTTTGCAAATGCAGCGTTGGCGCATAATGTTCAATTAAATCAGCCGTTGCCGAATGTCACTGTTGCTCAAGACGGTGAGTTGATTGTTCAAGCGCAAAAAATTGCTTATCAACCGTGGCAATCGCAGCAGTTAAGCGGCAAACTCAGGGTTGTACACCATTTGGCCGGTCGAAGCAGTGTGAAGGAGAAGAATCAGCCGCTGATGGATGCGATTAAAGCCGCAGGTTTTGACCGAAGCAAATATCAAACCACGACGATTATTAATGCCGATGATGCGGTTATCGCTACAGGTGCTTTCGTAAAAAGCAGTGCGGAAGACGGCAAGTTGGATAATCCGCATTCACAAGTGATCCTTGATCAAAAAAGCAGTGTTAAAAATGCGTGGCAACTGAAAGAAAAAGAGAGTTTTATTGCGGTACTGGATAAAAACGGCAAGGTGCAATTTGTGTCGGAAGGTAAACTTTCTCCCGCACAAACGCAGCAAGTGATTGAATTGGTTAACAGTTTAGTCCGTTAACTACTTTTATATTTGATTTTCAAACCAACTTTCTAAAATCAGGCAAGCGGAAATCGAATCCACCTTGCCTTTTTTTAATGCTCTATAGCCGCCACGGGAGAAAATTTCGGCTCGTGCTTCCACTGTCGTCAGGCGCTCGTCATGGAGCTCCACCGGCAGATTAAACCGACCCTGTAGTCGATTGGCAAATTTTTTCGCCCGTTGTGTCAGAGGCTGTTCCGTACCGTCCATATTTAACGGCAACCCTACAACCAGTAAATCGGGCTGCCAATCGGCAATAACTTTGGCAATGCTGTCCCAGTTTGGAATACCGTCTTGCGCTTTAAAAGCGGGTAAACCTTGAGCGGTGCCTGTAATGCTTTGCCCGACGGCACAGCCGATACTGTTGGTACCGAAATCAAAGGCGAGAATGGTCTGGCTCATTAGGCTCTCCCTGCTTTGCCGAGTACGCCTTCAATGCCTAAGATAGCGTTGGCTTCAACCCAGCGATCCAAATAACCGGTTTTAAATAAAACATCTTCCGTTGCCGGTGCGGTGATCCAGTAATTGCGTGCAATTTCTTGTTCCAGCTGTTCCGATTTCCATGTACAGCATCCTAAACAGACGAGAAAATGCTCAGGGGCGTCTTCCGTTCCAAGGGTTTCCAAAATATCTCCGGAAGTCGTTAATACCAGCCCGTTTGCCGTATCATAAGTATGCAACAGCGGTATACCGATTGGCGTGTGCAGAATAAAACCACGGTCTTGGCTTACAGGTCCGCCGCTTAAAACCAGTTGATCTTTGCTATATTGGCGTGAATTTGCCATTAAAAAATCCATTTTGGCGAGCAGTTCCATCACGGACAGATCGGTGGGCGAATTAATCATCAAACCCATCGCACCCTGTTCGTTATGCTCGCAGATATAAATTACGGCACGATCAAAATAATCATCATCCATTTCCAACGTGGCAATCAGCAATTGCCCTTGTAAATTCAACATCAGCCGAGGTCTCCATATAACAGTTGTAATGCACTAATGGTAGCTAGAGAGGCGGTTTCTGTGCGCAAAATACGCTTACCGAGTAAGATTTCGGTAAAACCTTGTTGTTCGGTCATCGCAATCTCTTCGGGCGACAGCCCGCCTTCGGAACCGATTAACAGCCTTACTCCGGCTTTTGGCACATGGGGTAGCGATTTAATGCTGTACTTGGCTCGAGGGTGAAGGTTGAGCTTTAACATCCCGTCTTGTTCTTTACACCAGTCGGTCAGCTTCATAATCGGGCGGATTTCAGGCACCACATTGCGCCCGCACTGTTCACAGGCGGCAATCGCAATTTTTTGCCACTGTTGGAGTTTTTTATCTTGGCGTTCGCCTTCCAGTTTTACCCCGCAACGTTCAGACCACAACGGCGTAATGGTAGTGACCCCTAATTCAACCGATTTTTGGATGGTAAACTCCATGCGATCGCCCCGTGAAATGACTTGCCCTAAATGAATCGGCAAAGGCGATTCGTGATCGTCTGATTCGCTGTGCCGAATACGGGCGGTGATCTGTTTTTTATTCACTGTTTCTAATGTGGCGTGAAAAATATGGTTGGAGCCGTCAAATAAGATCAGCTCGGCACCTTCTCCCATACGCAACACACGCCCGACGTGATTGGCGGCATCTTCACTTAAGGTGCATAAGGATTTTCCGGCTAAGGCTTCCGGATGGTAAATTCTTGGAATTCTCATGAGTTTTTCTAGATAACAAGCGGTCGTTTTTTGAAAAAATTTTGCAATATTTTTCTGAAATCAGACCGCTTGTAATATTTTATTTGAATTGATGAATGGCGTTACCCACTTCATTATCGTTATAAATCGCTTGTACCGCTTCGCTATAGGCTTGACCTAAGACTTTTTGAATCTCTTCATTGCCTGCGCCGAAGGCGCCTTCGTATGAACGTGCGGTATTAAAGTTTTTACTGAAGTTGCCGCGAGCGCCTTGAACAACGACTTCCAGATTGACATTGGCATTAATTTTATAGCGTAAGTTACCCTGTTCCACATCGGCAAAAAACTTGCGAATATTAACCGTCACATTAGCATTGCCGGCACCTTGTACTACCGTAAATCCTTTGCTGTTTAAATTTTGCTGCATAGCTTGTTGGAAGAGCTGTGTCACGGAAGGAATCGCCGTTAAACTACGCATGGTGCCTTTATCCGCATAGTGTGCAACCTCAGCGGAGGTACGTAAATCTTGAGCCATCACATTTACCAATGCGGTTTGGTTATTGGTATCAAACATG
>JBGXMX010000086.1:0-14669 GCA_041809245.1 Glaesserella sp. | reverse complement strand
TGCCCAAGTGCATACGGCAAAATTCAATCAAAACCAACCGCTTGCAGGTAAAGAGGTGGTATTAAAAGTCCTTCGCCCGGAAATTGACCGTGTGATTAAGGACGATTTAGCCTTGATGTACCGTTTGGCGAGTTGGATTCCACGTTTAAATAAAGAAGGCAGACGCTTACGCCCTGTGGAAGTGGTGAGAGAGTATGAAAAAACGCTGTTAGACGAACTCGATCTTCGCAAAGAAATGGCGAATGCTATCCGCTTGCGTAACAATTTTGAAAACAGCGAAATGCTCTATGTGCCTGAAATGTATCAAGCGTTTTGCTATAAAAATGTGATTGTGATGGAACGGATTTATGGTATTCCTGTGGCAAATATTGATGAATTAAAAGCCAACGGCACTGATATGAAACTGCTTGCCGAACGTGGCGTACAGGTGTTTTTTACGCAGGTTTTCCGCGATAGCTTTTTCCACGCCGATATGCACCCAGGTAACATTTTTGTGAACCCAAATCACCCCGAAAATCCACAATATATCGGGATTGATTGCGGTATTGTCGGCACCTTAAATCAGAACGATAAACGCTACCTTGCCGAAAGTTTTGTTGCCTTTTTCAATCGTGATTATCGCCGAGTTGCGTTAATGCACGTTGAGTCAGGCTGGACACCGGCGGATACCGATATTGATGCTTTTGAAGAAGCCTTTCGAGAAGTTTGCGAACCGATTTTTGCCAAACCGTTATCAGAGATTTCTTTCGGGCAGGTGCTATTAAATCTGTTTAACGTAGCCCGTGAGTTTAATATGGAAGTGCAACCGCAGTTGGTCTTATTGCAAAAGACGTTGCTTTATATTGAAGGTTTAGGCAGACAGGTTTATCCGCAGTTGGATTTATGGCAAACCGCTAAGCCGTTTTTACAAGATTGGTTGAATGAACAAGTGGGCTTTAAAGCCATGTGGCGGGATCTAAAACAGCGTGCGCCGCAATTTAGAGAGCATTTTGCCGAGTTCCCTGAAGCGATGTTCCAAGCCCTGCAACAACAAAAACAGATTAATTTCCGTTTAAATGAAATCAATCAAAGCCTGAAAGCACAAGGTAATAATGCGGGCTTTTCCCGTTTGATGATTTTAGCTGTGGCGATTGCCGGTACCTTTTGGAAATTTGAGGCGCTGCCGTTGTGGCTGAGCGTGCCGTTGCTTATGGTGGAATTTGGGATTTTGTTAAGAGTGATGTTGAGCTAATTTGCAAAAAATTTCTGAAAAAAGACCGCTTGTGAGCAAGCGGTCAGCGGAAAACTATTTAGATTGCAGCAAGGCTTTCAAATTAGCTCTCATTTTCTCGATTTGCTCACCATACAGCTGTTTATTTTCAAGCTCATCAATTAAATAATTGATGGTTTCTGACAGTGTCATCTCCAATTCATTTGAGAGTTTAGACAGACTAAGCCAACTTTGATACTCTAAATCAATAGATTTCTTTTTGGTTGATTGGGTTTCCGCATTAAAAAAACGTTTCCGCCGCGCACGAATAGATTGACGCATTTTACGCCGCTGAATTGGTGTCATTTCGGCTTTAATCCACTTTTCAATCTCTTCGGGGGAATTTTGTAGGGTGGTTAATAATTGGATCTTTAAATCGATTAAACTCTGTTCTTCATATTTGGTGACATTTTCACCTTCCCGATATTTTTTTAGCAGGTATTTCCATTTCCAACCAGCTTCTTGAATTTCTAGTTTTTGATATCGCATGACTGCCTCCGAATATTTTATGAAGTATAACGGAATTATGGGTATAATGAAGCAAATTTCTATCAAGAGGCTATTTTGTGCAAACTTTACCGTTAACATGGCAATCATTAACCGTTCAATATCCGTTTTCCGATGAAACTCAGCCCACAACTTTTTTTGATTTTCAGCCTAAAGCGAAAAAAGCACTGAATCAGTTTATTTTAAGTGAATTAGGCTCCGCATTTATTCTGAAAACGGAAACCTTTCCCGAATTTTTAGCTGAAATAGAACATTATTTGGCGGCACACAATATTCCATCAATGACTAAAATGGAATTTAACCGTCAGCAGTTATTTGGTTATAGTCTGTATTTAGAAAAAGAAAATCGGATTGAAACTATTTGCGGTGCATTACAGCAAGCAAATAATAAGATTTTAATTTTAAATATTAATGCGTTGTTATTAGATATTACTCAGTGGGATAAATTAAAACAGGCACTGCTTTTCGGTGAATATGAGCAGATCAATATTAATGCGATACCACAAAATTTATCTCCGATTCGTTCTACATTCAAATTACTCTTAATCGGTAGTCGGGATGATATTGCAACCCTTGCCGCTTACGATGATTCCTTATATCAATTCAGTCAATATGCCGAAATAGAATCTTATCTCACACTTGAAAATAAAAATATTGCCCAATGGGGTAAATATATTCAATCATTGGCAAAGCGCTATACCAAAAAACGTTTTACGGCTAAAGCATTAAATCAATTATTACAACAAGGAATTCGTGATAGCGAGAACCGAGAGCTTATTTCTATTTCACCGACATTTTGGAAAAAATATATTTTAGGCATTCAATATTTTTATCCGAATCAAACTTGTTTTAATGATGTTCAGCATTATTTTGACGATTTGGTCGAACAAGCGGCAAGTTTAAATCAATCGGTGTTAAAAGATATTTTAACCCAGCAGCTGTATATTGAAACCGAAGGTGAAACGGTAGGGCAAATTAACGGACTTTCCATCGTTGAATTTGATGGCGTTCCTTATGCCTTTGGTGAGCCGCTACGCATTAGCTGCAATGTGCAATACGGTGATGGTGAAATTCATGATATTGAACGCAAAGTAGAATTAGGCGGAAATATTCACTCAAAAGGGATTTTATTAGCGCAATCCTGCCTTGCGAACTTGTTGGAATTACCGACACAATTGCCGTTTTCCGCCTCATTAGCTTTTGAGCAATCTTATGGAGAGATTGATGGAGACAGCTCCTCATTAGCCATTTTTTGTGTACTGATGAGCGCTTTAACCAAGTTACCTTTACCGCAATCTATCGCCGTCACCGGTGCTATCGATCAGTTTGGTAACGTGCTGAGTGTCGGTGGGGTAAATCAGAAAATTGAGGGATTTTTTAATCTTTGCCAAGCCCGTGGGCTAACGGGGCAGCAGGGCGCGATTATACCAACCGCCTGCGTGTCTCATTTAAGTTTGAATCAGGCGGTAGTCGATGCCGTTAAAGCCGAACAATTTTATATTTGGGCGGTAAATGACCTGTTTGAAGCGTTAGAAATTCTGTTTGATTCTGTGTTTTATGATGAAGATCTGCCTGAAAATAGTGAAAAAAGTTCGCTATTTGCCCTTGTACATCAATATATTGAACAACAAAATGAAGAAACAAGCGGTTCGTTTTGGCAAAAAATTTGCAAAAAGTGGAAATCGCACTGATCCGACAAGTCAGCTTACAACTGTTCGCTATTTTGAAAGTCTGTTACTATGCGCCTTCGTGCAAAGGCACTGATATAACAGACTTTCTTTTATCCATTTGGGAATTAAATAATGAACGCATGTACACCTAATATTAAATCCAGCTATGATTACCAAGATTTGCTCGCCTCCGGACGCGGCGAACTTTTCGGCAGCGAAGGCCCGCAGCTACCGGCTCCTACAATGTTGATGATGGATAGAATCACCAAAATTACCGATAAAGAAGGCTTATTTGAGAAAGGTTACATTGAAGCGGAATTGGATATTCATAACGATCTGCCTTTCTTTGCTTGCCATTTTATCGGCGATCCGGTTATGCCGGGGTGCTTAGGCTTAGATGCGATGTGGCAGTTAGTCGGTTTTTACCTAGGCTGGATTGGCGGTAAAGGCAAAGGGCGTGCATTGGGTGTCGGAGAAGTAAAATTTACCGGACAAATTTTACCTACCGCTAAAAAAGTGACTTATCGCATTCATATGAAACGTGTGATTAATCGTAAACTGGTGATGGGAATGGCAGACGGTGAAGTGGAAGTAGACGGCAGAGTTATTTATACCGCAACCGATTTAAAAGTAGGGCTTTTCCAAGATACGACTTCTTTCTAATTTTTCGATCTGTGTCGAAAAATTCAATTTTTTAGATTTACAATCTAACCTATCCGATTAATATCTTCCTCAATATTTTTTGGGGAAGATATATGTATCGGGCAATTACGTTTATTGAATTATTAACGGTTCTTTCGATTACCGTGATTTCACTCTATTTTATCTCGCCGGTTATTTTCCGTTTTTCCGATTACATTATCTTTCAATACGAAATAGACCAAATAAAATCATTTTTCCATCAAGTACAAACAAAATCACGATATAGCCAACAAGGTTATTCGGTCACACTTGCCAATCAAAATAATCAATGGTGTCTTATTGCAATTCAAAAAGAAAATACGGCGCAACATATTTGTGACTGTTTTCATTTATCTTCCTGCCACATAGAAAATAAACACTATTTTATTTATCACAATCGTTACCCGAGTGAGATAAGAAGTAATAGTTTATACCCGAAACATTTCATTAATATAAGCAGTAATGCAGGAAATTCAAATGAATCCTGCCTAAAACTGGTGGTAAATAAATTATTTGACGTAGTTCAAATTGATGATAAAGGAATGATCTATGTGGCTCAGAAAAATAAACGTACACAATGTCGCCTCCTTTAGTTTGGTAGAAGCGCTATTATCCCTATTATTGGGGAGTATGTTACTTTTTACGTTCAGCTATTTTTATACCGATATATTACTGAATCAAACAAAACAGCGTGAATTATCTCATTTACAGATGAGAGCACAACAGTTGCTGACTTATATGAATAAACATATCCAACATATTGGATACCGTGCTACACCTAAAGGGAGCAGTAATTTTTCACTGTTTTTGAAAGATGAAAAATATAGTCACTCCTTAAACCATCCGCAATGTTTGATTTTCTTTTATGATTTAAACCAAGATGGTTGTTTGGGTAAAGCAAAAACGAGCTGTGCAATAGGAGAGGTTAATAACACTACAGAATTAGCTAAAGAGATATTTGGTTTTAAATTTGAACAAAATACTATTTATGCTTACCGAGGAAATGAATTTAATAAATGTACGAAAGAACAGTGCCAAACATTATTATTAGATTGTGATAAGGCGTGGGAGAAGTTTATGGATAATGTTGATTATAAAGTCACCCAATTACATTTTTCTTGGATCATTACCGATAAACTTTTGCGGGTTGAATTAGAACTGGCTTCGGTTACTCAGCCGGAGATAACCTATCATAGTACAATGGAAAGCTATATTTTAAATTCGGGAGACTAAATGCGCCGTTTATATCCTGCCGGTACATTACTGGTTACCATGATGATTCTAGTCGGTTTACTCGCAATTCTTTTTCTGAATAAAGAAAGTTTTTTAATGCGGGAAAGAGTTAGCCAATATTATTATGCAGATTATTTAGAAAGTAAGTTTAAGTTGCTTAGATTAAAAGATGTGCATAATAAATGCGACGAATATCAAAAAAATAATCTATCTATTCAGGCTGGAAAACTACATTATCAATTTGCTTGTCAATTTGATTCTATTTTTTTACAAACTAAACCTGAAACCAAAAAATATATTCAGATAGATAATATTGAAAACTGGCTTAACTTAGAAAAATATAACCCTGAAATCATTAGCATTAAACATATTGATGAATTACCTCAAAATAGTGAAAGTAACCCTAAAATTGTACGAGCATTAAATGACATTACAGGCAGGCTGAAACACGATTTTTATGGGATTATTATTACCGACTTTCTATTTGATATTACAGGAAAACAAGTACAAGGTACGGTTTATTCCGGTTATCCGAATACACCGACACGCTATTTAGTATTTAATCGTAACGTGATTAACAATATTGAACAGCAATATTCTCAATGGCGTTATCAACCTTTTTCACGGAATTTATTGGCACATGAATAGACTTTTTTATGCCGAAACTTTTTTAAGCTTATTAGTAATAATCTCTATATTTGCTTTGATATGTTTAGGTTATTTACAGTGGCAGTCGCAGCAAAACCGGCAGGTTAATTTTATTTTTCAGCAGCAACAAGCATTACAAATTGCAGAAAACCAATTAGCTAGGAAGATGGCGGTAGTAAATTGTGAAAGCGCCGTTGAGCAAAATCAGATCCGTTTTGTCATTGAATGTCGGCAAGATAAAATTGAAGTTAAATTTCCGCTCGGTTCGGTGATGGTGACTACGGATAGCTAATTCAAAATGAAGGCGGTAAAATAACAGCAAAGAGGGGATGACTATGTTTACTGTTTATTACGCCAATCAAATTTCACAGCAAAAAGAGATTTTAATCCGAATTTTAAAAGATGATCCCAATCCGAATCCTTTTGCACCCGAAACCATTTTAGTGCAAAGCATTGGTATGGCGCAGTGGCTGCAAATGCAAATTGCACAAGAATTAGGCGTGGCAGGCAACTTGAACTTTCCTTATCCGACCAGTTTTTTATGGCAACAATATCGCACACTGTTTCCCGATCTGCCGAAAGAGAATATTTTCGCCCGAAGTAACATGATTTGGCGTTTAATGCGGTTAATTCCGAGTTTGCTAACACAGCAGGAATTTACGCCTTTAGCGTGCTATTTAGAGCAAAATGATCAGCTAAAATGTTACCAATTAGCGAGCAAAATTGCGGATTTGTTCGATCAATATCTCGTCTATCGCCCCGAATGGCTGATTCAATGGGAAAAGGGTGATATTGAACGTACGTTCAATGAAATCGTACGTAGTCCCGTTATTAAAGGCAAAAACCAACAAGAAATACAGACAAATCTGCAATGGCAAAGTATGTTGTGGAATCACTTGGTTGCCGATATTAAACAAGATACGGATACTGAGATTTTTAACACCTCTCACCGAGCCTATTTACAGCAGCGCTATTTTGAAAAATTAGACAGTCTCTCTGCCGCTGAAAAAGCCAAACTGCCTGTGCGTATTTTTGTCTTCGGTATCTCTTCATTACCGCCGACACAGCTTGCCGTCCTTCAAAAATTAAGTGAGCATTGTCAGGTACATCTTTTCTTTACCAACCCTTGCGAGCTGTTTTGGGGAGACGATCGCGATGACAAACTCGTGGCGAAATTAGCGTTAAACCAATCCCTTTCCCAAGCTGAATTTGATAAATTGTTACAATATCAAGGCAATCCGCTGCTGGCTACTTGGGGCAAGCAAGGCAAAGCATTTTTGAATTTACTGACGGAATTAGAACCGCAGGAAATCAGCTATTACCATCAAGTTGTAGAACAGAATGCCTCTTTACTGAATCAAGTAAAACAGGCGATATTAAAAGGCAAACATCAGTGTGAATTAAACCCGAGTACAACGGACGACTCCATTCAAATTCATTCCTGCCATAGCAAAATGCGTGAAATAGAGGTATTACATAACGCACTTTTACAGCGGTTTGAACAAGATCCGTCTCTTTCCCCTAAAGATGTGATTGTGATGTCGCCTGATATTGATGCTTATGCGCCTTATATTCATGCAGTATTTGCCCGTTATGAAAGGCAAGATCCCCGCTTTATTCCTTTTACCTTATCGGATCAAAAAATCAGCTACATTAATCCGATTATTGCCAGCTTTTTACAACTGCTGACTATCCACCAACGTAAATTTAGTGCGGAAGAATTGCTTGAACTGTTTGATATTCAAGCCATTCGCACTAAATACGAGCTGACAGCGGAACAGATTTTTACGCTAAGAGAATGGGTAAAAGCTGTAGGCGTTCGAGCTGGTTTATACACCGAACAACCTGAATGGCAAAACTACAATGCGTGGGAAAACGGCTTAAACCGCCTCTTATTGGGCTGCTGTTTAAAAGAAGAACATCACCCTTGGCAAGATATCGTTGCGTTTAATGAGAGCTACGGCTTAAGTGCGGTTTTAACTGGAGCGATTGCAAAATTTATAGAAAATTTGACCGCTTGGAATCACTTTATTCAATCCCCGCACGGGCTGGCTGAATGGAAAAGCCGATTAACTCAGCTATTGAGCGAATTTTATCAAGAACAAGAAGAGAGCCTTGAAGCGTTATTATTGCTGTCTCAAACCATAGAACAGTTGTTTGAGCCGATTGAACAGGCGAATTTTCATGATCAAATAGAAATTAGTGTGATTGCCCAACTGTTTGAGCAGCAATTCAGTGAACAGCGCAGCCATCTTAATTTCTTAGTCGGCAAGGTCAACTTCTGTACCCTGCTGCCTATGCGTGCGATCCCGTTTAAAATCGTCTGTTTAATTGGTATGAACGAGGGCGACTACCCTCGTCAACAGATCAACAACAGCTTCGATTTAATGCAATATTGCCCCCGTAAAGGCGACCGTGCCAAACGAGATGATGATCGCTACCTTTTCCTCGAAGCGCTGTTAGCCGCACAACAGCAGCTATATATAAGCTATATCGGTCAATCGTTAACCGGCAACCAACAGAAACTGCCGTCGATTTTAGTCTCTCAGCTTTATGACTATTTAGCCGATAATATGGTTAATAAAGAGGCGGTGACACGGCTACAGGTTCAACAGGCGATGACGGTATTCAGCCCGAAAAACTTTACCCAAGGCAAAATCGCTTACGACCAAGAATGGCTTGCCGCTAAGCAACAACAGCATGAACGTTCGGATTTTTTAACCCCGCTTGTACGTGATACGGCTGAATTACCGACAGAAATCGAATTAGAGGATTTGATTGCGTATCTTCAATCGCCCGCACGCTTTTTCTTCCGACGTCAACTGGGCGTTCGCTTTGAGCAAGAAGCGGGGCAAATTGCCGAGTCCGAGAGTTTTACCTTATCCCAACTTGAAAAATATCAGCTGCTTGATGAACTGCTCAGCGTCGAAAACAGCGAATGTTTTTTTGAGAGTGAAAAACTAAAAGGTAATCTCCCCGCCAATCACTTTGGCGAGCTGAGTCAACAAGAATTAACGGATTCGATTAAATTACTCCGAACGACTTTAAGCGGCTATTTACAACGTGAAAGTGAGCTGATTGAAGTCGATTTCTCCCTTCTCATTCCTCAGCCAATCAGATTACTGGGGCATATTCCCCACCGTTTTGGCAACCAAGTCATTCTTTGGCGGGTAGGAAATTTGCGCGATAAAGACATAATCCAAAGCTGGCTTTACTATTTGGTTTTAAAAGCAACCCGGCAGCCGGTGAATGAATTGCGGTTTTATTATCGTGCAGGCGATCAAGCCCGCAGTCTTACTTTTAGCGAAATTGAGCAAGAAACAGCCTGTCGGTTATTAACGAACTACGTACAAGATTATTTGGCAAGTTTTCACGAACTTAAATGGGCGATAACGCAAGGAATCGGCGACTATTTACAGCAAACAGAGGAAACTTACGACGAAGAGATGTGTCTGAATACACTCCATGCCCAAAAAGATATTTATATTGAACGTATCTTGGCGCAAACCGCCCGTTTGGATTTTGAACAACTTCATCAGCGAACCCTTGCTTGGTTTGAATTGATGATGAAATCAATAAAGGAAGACTAAATGAAAAAAACGTTACTCAGCTATACACTGTTACTGATTTTGGGGTTCACCGCTCCGCCGCTTTTTGCAAAAAATAATGAAAAACCGACCGCTTACAGTAATGCCGCACAGTCACAATTAGGCTTTGAACGCATCAATACGACAATTAATAAAAGCCCGACGGATAACGCACTCTATCAAGGCATTAAACTTGCCAACGGCATGGAAGTGTTGCTAATTTCCGATGAAAAAGCCAATAAATCGTTAATGGCAGTCGGCTTACCGGTCGGCTCGATGGAAGACCCAGTCTTACAGCAAGGCTTGGCACACTATTTAGAACATATGATTTTAATGGGGTCAAAAGCCTTCCCTGAAACCAATAGTTTAGACGGTTTTTTAACCAAAAACGGCGGTTATAACAACGCTTATACCGCCCCTGATCGCACCGTCTATTTTTTAGAAGTCAATAACAACGCCTTTGATGAAGCTGTTGCCCGCTTATCCGATGCTTTCGCCCAGCCGCTGTTAGATGAAAAAAATGCGAAAAAAGAAGTCAATGCAGTTCATGCAGAAATGGTACGGGCGAAATCAAACGACAGCTTCTTAATGCATGATGTCAATTTAGCAACCGCAAACCCCGCACACCCGATAACGAAATTTGCGGTGGGTAATAATCTTACCTTGTCCGACAAAGCAGGCAGCAAGTTACAAGACGAATTGGTGAAATTTTATCAACAATACTATTCTGCTAACTTAATGAAAGCCGTGTTGTATTCCAATCAATCGATCGAGCAACTGGCTAAACTGGCAAACCAAACCTTAGGTAAGGTTGAAAATAAACAACTTCACGCACCGCAGGTCACGGAGCCGTTCTTTCGTGCCGAAGATAAGAGCGTTATTGTTAACTATCGACCGGTTAAATCACAAAAAATGATGGTTCTGTCTTTTGATCTGCCTGAGAGTAAAGCGGCATTTAAACATAAAACAGGCGAGTATCTCGCTTATATTTTCAACAGTAATACCGCAGGCACACTTTCCGATTATTTAATTAAACAAGGGCTTTCCGATAGCGGCATTCAGGCGGAATTTTCTGCCGATGTCAGCCGTAACCGAGGCGATTTTTCCTTCTATATCGAACTGACGGATAAGGGTTTAGCACAACGTGAACAGATTATTTCCCTTGTCTTTCAACAAATCGAGCAAGTGAAACAGGCAGGCATCCAAGCTCATTATTTCAAAGAACTACAGGAGAGCCTCAATCAATCGTTTCAACATCTACAGGTAGAAAAAAGCGGTTTTTATGTTGCCGAACTGGTAAGTCAAATGCTGAGTTACCCGCTGGAACATATTATTGACCAACCTTATCTAATCACACAGATGGATGAAAAAGCGATTCAAGCCGGCTTAAATGCAATGACGGTAGATAATGTGCGAGTACTTGTGGTAAGCGATAATGCCCAAACAGACAAAAAAACACGCTATTTTGAAGCGCCTTATGCGGTACAAAAAATCAGTACCCAACAAAAAGCGGCATGGTTGGATTTTAGTCGCAACCCGGCTCTTAAACTGCCTGAGGCTAACCCTTATTTTGCTACAGACTTTGGCTTAAGCCCTGTTGATAAGGCACGTAAAATACCGCTGTTGATTGAGCAACAAGAAGGGACGGCGATTTATGCGATGCCAAGCCAATATTTTGCCGAGGAGCCGAAAGCAAAAGTGGCATTAGACTTTGCAATTACCCCGCAAACGCAGGATTTAAAAGCGATCATCAGCGCTACGTTATTAGGCTATATGAGCGATCTCGCTCAGATGAAAATTACTTCACAGGCTTCTGTTGCAGGTATTCAGGCAAATTTATCCGTTTCGGAAAACCACCTGCAACTTGGTGTAGAAGGATATACGCAACATTTACCTCGCCTGATGCACGATATGTTACAGAAATTCAGCCAATTTGAACTGAGTGAAGACACATTAGCGCAGGCTAAACAGCGCTATTTGGAAGCGCTTACCCGCCAAGAGCAGGATAATGCACTTCGACAAGCGGTACAAAGTTTGAAAAATTTTGCAAATTTCCCTTATTTTGAAGTGGAAAAACAAAAAGCAATGTTGGAACAAATTCAGTTAAGCGACATTGCTCAAACAAGAGCCGCCCTACTTAATCAAGCAACCGGGGTTAAGGTGCTTTCCGTCGGTAATTTATCGGATAGCCGGCTCACACAGTTGGTCAATCAGCTTGAAACAGTGGTAAAAAACCAAAACAGCGCATTAAGCCAAGAACAATATGTGGATATTAACCAAAGCCAACGCAAAATTAACTATGTGAAAGCGATTCCTCACCAAGATAATGCATTAGCGGTCTCGTTTTTCCCGAAAGATTACGCTGAGACGGACAGTTTGGCACAGGCGATGTTGCTCAAAGATATTCTCTCCAGCTGGTATTTTGATGATTTGCGTACCGATAAACAGCTAGGCTATGCCGTACATGCCAATATCGGCAAAGTCGGGCAAACCTCAGGGCTACAGTTTTTTGTCCAAAGCCCAACGGCATCCCCTGAAACGATTATGCAGCATAACCAACGTTTCTTCGCAGAAAGTTTGGTAAAACTGCAACAAATGGCTCAGGCGGATTTTGAAAAATACCGCTCAAGTTTGGTTGAGACTTTACAGCATAAACCTGAGTCGTTAGCGGAAGAGTTTAGCTACTACCATAGCGATTTTGTCAGAGGCAATAATCAATTCGACCGAGTTCAGAAAGGGATTGAGGCGGTCAAAGCCTTGACTTTAGACGAGATTATCCGCTTTTATCAACAAACCGTTATCGAGCCGAAAGGGTTTGTGTTTGTCAGTCAAATGATCGGCACTAATCCAGCCCTTAATCAAGCGGCAAAACTTCAAGGCTATGAAGATATTTCCAATATCGAACAGCTACAAAAAGAGTTTGAACTAAAAACGTATTCAACGGTGAGATAATCGGGGGAGATAGGTTTCACATGCCCTTAAAGGGCATGTGAAGTTCCGGTTTCTTAGCGGATTGTTATTTCTCTCTATTCATAATTTGCTGAATTTCCAGCATGGTTTTTTGGTCGGCTTCCAATGACATTTTAATTAATTCGTCATTCTCAAAACGCCCTAATTTAGGGTCGTAAACTTCAGCCATCATTTTGACATTATGACGATCACGGTAGAAATAGGTACGTCCGATTTCGTTTGCCATTTCTGCATCCATTCCTAATACGCGCAATACTTTTTTACCCGCACGAACAGCCGAATCAAAGGTTTCCCTGATTTGAATATCCGATCCTGCTTGGTAAAGATCAAATACGTGAACACGGTCATAAGCTCGCGAGATAATTTTAATTTGTGGGTTTAATTTGCGGGCAATTTGTACCACACGAGTCGCTTTATCTTTATCATCCACCGCCACAATCAGCACACCCGCATGTTCAACTCCTGCGGCGTGTAGTAATTCTTTGCGTGTGGCATCTCCGTAATAAGTTTTTACCCCCATTTTTTTCATGCCGGCGATTAAAACCGGGTCTTGATCGATAACCGTCGGTTTATGTCCTGTCATAATCAGCAGATCATGAACAATTTGTCCGAAACGTCCGATACCGACCAAAATAATCGGGCGTTGCTCCTCAATATGATCCGCTTCTCTTTCTCCGCTTGCAGTCGCTAAACGAGGTAATAGATATTTTTTATGCAAAATTATCACTAACGGCGTGAGCACCATGGAAAGTACGACAATCGCAGTCATGTTTGCTTGAATCTCCGAGCTAATGACATGTTGTGTCGCCGCAGCGGAGAAAAGAACAAACGCAAATTCACCGCCTTGTGCCATGACAATCGCACGATCTAAGGCGTTGGCATGGCTTTTACGGGTAATACGGGCAACGGTGTAAATACATAATCCTTTCGCCAACATGAATGCGAATACACCCGAAATAATCAGCATCCAGTTTTCAAACACCACGGACAGATTGAGCGACATCCCCACCCCGAGGAAAAACAAGCCTAATAACAGCCCACGGAAGGGTTCGACATCCGCCTCTAATTGGTGGCGGAAGCTGGATTCAGAGAGTAATACCCCGGCGACAAACGCCCCCATCGCCATTGATAGCCCGCCCATTTCCATTAATAGTGCGGAGCCGAGTACTACAAGCAGCGCTGCTGCAGTCATCACTTCACGGGTTTTGGTTTTTGCTAAAATTTTAAACAGCGGATTAAGCAACCATAAGCCGGCGACGATTAAGAGTGCAATTGAGCCTGTCGCAATGGCAATTTTATGCCAAATAGGCTCTTCCGATTGGATGTGATCGGGAGAAAGAAAGGTAACGAAAGCCAATAACGGGACAATCAGTAGATCTTCAAACAGTAAAATAGAAACAATTTGCTGCCCCCTCGGTGAGGTGATGTCTCCACGATCACTGAGTTCTTGCATCACGATAGCCGTTGATGTCAACACAAAGCCTGCCGCCGCTACAAAAGAGATTTGCCACGAAAAGCCGTAAAGTATTCCGACACTCATTAATGCCGCAATACTGGTAAAAATCTGAAAAGATCCTAAACAAAAGATGTGGTTACGCAATCCCCAAATATGCGAGGGCTGCATTTCCAAACCGATAATAAACAAGAACATCACCACACCCAGCTCGGCAATGTGAATAATGCCCTCAGGATCGGTGAACAGCCCCAAGCCAAAAGGGCCGATAACAAGCCCTGCTGCCAAATAACCTAAAATAGCGCCTAATCCCAAACGTTTAAATAAGGGCACTGCAATCACCGCAGCAGCTAATAATGTAACGACGTTAACGAGTTGATTTGAACCTTCTCCAACCATATTTTCTCCGATAATAACAGCGAAACTTACGCTGATTTTGCAAAATTTTGTCTAAAAACGACCGCTTGTAGGCGGTAATATACTATTTAAAATGCTCCAAACCATACTGGTATAAGCTATTTTTCTTATAGCCAAAGCATTCTGCGACAATCGCAGCGGCTTTTTTAAGCGGTAATTCGACACTTAATACGCTTAATAATTTAATGGCTTGAGCAGAAATTTCTTCCTGTTCAACGTAAGGCTTGCCTTCCACAATCAGCACAATTTCACCT
>JBGXMX010000085.1:0-11269 GCA_041809245.1 Glaesserella sp. | reverse complement strand
TTTTGCCTCTTCAGGCACTTCTTCAGTAAAGTGACGGGCTTGTTTTTCTACGCCCTCAGGCCAAATGTGCGGAATATCGTGGTTGCGCAAAGCAATCTCAATTTCCATACCCGGCGCAAGATTATCGCCTAAAATTTCGGTAATAAAACCGACGGGGCGTTTAAAATCCGCTTTACGTGGCTGAAGTTCGACTACGACCACTTGCCCCATTCTCGCCCCTAAGCGATGTTCTTCGGGGATCAGAATATCCTGATTGATACGGCTGTCATCAGGCACGACATAATTAATACCGCTCTCGGTAAAAAAACGTCCGACAATTTGCTTTTTACGCGCTTCAAGCACACGCACAATTCGTACTTCTTTACGCCCGCGACGGTCAATTCCATTCGGTTGCGCTAGAACAAAATCACCGTGCATCACACGGATCATCTGACTATTCGGAATAAACCAATCATCATCGCCTTCGACTTGTAAAAAGCCGTAGCCGTCACGGTGACCGATCACCGTTCCTCTGATTAAATCCATTTTTTCAGGCAAGGCGTAACGTTTTTTCTTGGTAAAGACTAACTGTCCGTCATTTTCCATCGCACGCAAGCGGCGACGAATTGCCTCTTGACGCTCTTCATCGTCAATTTGAAAGGCGTCAAGCAGCTCTTCTTTGCTCATCGGTGCGTCATAGTTGCGAATAGTTTGTAAAATAAACTCTCTGCTCGGTACGGGATTTTCGTATTTCTCGAGTTCTTGTTGGTAGTTCGGATCGGTGATCATAATTCTTTCTCTCTGAGTTGAATGTGGTAACTTATTGTTTTTATTATTGAAATGTAAAGATAGATAACGGCTGGAAATTTAACTTAGATCAGATAATATCGCCTTTCGGCTTAGGTAGATGATTCTAGCACAGGCTGTAAGATTTGTATGAAAAGATTTTGGAATTGCAAGCGCTCTGATTTTGCAAAAAAATTGCAAAAACAGACCGCTTGTGATGTAGAGATCTAGACGTCTAGATTGCGGGATCTCAAAGTTTTGATTAGAATACGAGCCAATGTTGGTAGCAAGGAAAAAACAATGGCAGACTGGAACGGTGAATATATCAGCCCTTATGCTGAGCACGGTAAGAAAAGCGAACAAGTAAAGAAAATTACGGTATCCATTCCGATTAAAGTATTGGAAATTTTGACCAATGAACGTACTCGTCGTCAAATTCGTAATTTACGTCATGCGACAAACAGCGAATTGCTTTGTGAAGCCTTCTTGCACGCTTTTACCGGTCAGCCGTTGCCGACCGATGAGGATTTAATGAAAGAACGCAGTGATGAGATTCCTGAAGAGGCAAAAATAAAAATGCGGGAATTGGGAATCGACCCTGACGAGTGGCAATACTAATTTATCCAAACCTCGCAACTGCGGGGTTTTCTTTTAGGAGAATATGAGTGTGAACAATCAAATTCATCGTGAAGTGCGTTGGGCGCTGTATCTCACATTGTTTTATGTCGCAGGTTGGGTGGGGTTGGCTTATTTTTCACCCTCCGGGCGGGGCTGGCTTGGTTTTCCCCTTTGGTTTGAACTGAGTTGTATTTATTTGCCGATATTGCTCACCCTATTGATTTCGGCAGTGGTGAAATGGATTTATCGAGATGTTGATTTAGAGGGTAAAAATGAATCTTGATTTGCTACTTCCTTTAATTGCTTACCTGATTTTTGTTTTTGGTGTGGCTTATTATGCTTACCGGCAGCGTACAAGCGGTAGTTTTTTATCGGAATATTACGTCGGCGGGCGTTCGATGTCCGGCTTTGTATTGGCAATGACCACCGCCGCCACCTATGTGGGGGCAAGTAGTTTCATTGGGGGGCCGGGAGCGGCTTATAAATATGGTTTGGGATGGGTGCTGTTGGCAATGATTCAAGTGCCTGCAGTATTGTTATCACTTGGTATTGTGGGCAAGAAAATCGCTATTTTGGCACGCCAAACCAAGAGTTTAACCATTAACGATCTACTGTTAGCCCGTTATCAAAACCGTTTTGTCGTATGGATTTCCAGCCTTGCTCTGCTGCTCTCTTTCTTTGCTATGATGACGGTACAATTTATCGGTGCAGGGCGTTTACTTGAAACAACGCTCGGTATTTCATATGGCACAGCGGTGATTATTTTTGCGGTAACGGTCGGTATTTATACCTTTATCGGCGGCTTCCGAGCCGTAGTGTTAACCGATACCATTCAAGGTTTGGTGATGGTATTAGGTACATTATTACTGCTAGGCGGTGTGATTTATGCCGCAGGCGGAGTGGATTTAGCCATTACCCGATTAGAAGCGATTAATCCGCAACTCACCACTCCCTACGGGATTGATGAGCGCCCGCTTGATTTTACCTTTATGACATCGTTTTGGGTTTTAGTCTGCTTCGGTTTAATCGGCTTACCGCACCTTGCGGTACGCAGTATGGCGTATAAAGACAGTAAAGCGTTGCATCGGGCATTAATTATCGGTACCGTTGTGGTTGCCGTATTGATGTTCGGTATGCACTTAGCCGGAGCGTTAGGGCGGGCAGTAGTACCGGATCTTAAAGTGGCTGACCAAGTGATCCCGACGCTGATGTTACAAGTGCTTCCGCCGGTGGTCGCAGGCATATTTTTAGCGGCGCCGATGGCGGCGATTATGTCTTCGATTGATTCTATGTTAATTCAATCTTCTTCTACCCTAATCAAAGATCTCTACCTTGCCGTTAAGCCTCAAGCCGCCGAAAACGAACGGCAAATCCAACGTTTCTCCACGGCGACAACGCTTATTATCAGTGCTTTTCTCGTTATTGCCGCCATCAATCCTCCGGAAATGTTAATTTGGCTTAATTTACTCTCTTTAGGAGGATTAGAAGCCACGTTTCTATGGGTGATTGTGTTGGGACTGTTTTGGAAAAAGGCGAATGCAACCGGTGCGATTTGTTCAATGGTCGTAGGTTTAACAAGCTATGTACTGATTGCAAGTTTGGGTATTAAAATCTTCAGTTTCCACGCCATTGTGCCGTCGTTAGTACTGGGACTAGCAGCCTTTTTGGTTGGAAATCTGTTTGGAGAGCGGAAATAATCAGATTTTTAAGACAAATAAAAAACCCAGCAAACGCTGGGTTTTTTAAAAGAGACAAAGCAAAATTATTTGATTTTTGCTTCTTTATAAACAACGTGTTTACGCACAACGGGATCAAATTTTTTGATTTCCATTTTTTCCGGCATATTACGTTTGTTTTTTGTTGTGGTGTAGAAGTGACCAGTTTCAGCAGTAGAAACTAATTTGATCTTCTCGCGATTACCTTTAGCTGCCATTTGTTAGCTCCTTAGATTTTTTCGCCACGAGCACGGATTTCAGCTAATACTGCATCGATGCCTTTTTTATCAATAATACGCATACCTTTCGCTGTTAAGCGTAAAGTTACGAAACGGTTTTCGCTCTCAACCCAAAAACGGTGAGTTTGAAGATTTGGAAGAAAACGACGTTTAGTCGCATTCATTGCGTGTGAGCGGTTGTTACCAACTGCCGGACGCTTGCCTGTTACTTGACAGACTCTAGACATTTTTAATTCTCCGATATTACTTAAGCTTAAGCTAAATGGTTCGGGCGATCGGAAAGGCTCAACTCAATCCGACGACCTCGTCAGGTACAAACACCCGACCCACAGACTATTTTAAAGACTGCGGATTATACTTGCTTTAATTCATCGAAACAAGGGGAAAATGCGCTATTTTCCTGTTTGAATCTCTCTTCATTGAATGAAAAATAATCGCCTTTACCGACAATAATATGATCGACAAAGCGAATATCAACCAAATCGCACGCCATTTCAAGTTTACGGGTTAAATACCGATCGGCTTCACTTGGCGAACAATTCCCCGAAGGATGATTGTGTGCCGCCAGAACTGCCGCAGCATTGCATTTTAAGGCTTCTTTGATGACTTCACGCGGGTGAACGGCTGCTTGGTTTATCGTGCCGTAGAACATTTTTTCGGTTTTAATTAAGCGGTTTTGATTATCTAAAAAGAGTACCATAAAAATTTCCCGTTCGCTCTGTTCCAATTCGGACTGCACATACATAATTGCCATTTGGGGGGAATCAATCATAGCGTTGAATTGCATTTGCTGGGAAAGATAGCGTTTCGTCATCTCTTTTGTTGCTTGTAACTGGACATATTGCGTTTGCCCTAAGCCTTTAATTTGACAGAAATCGCTCAATTCGGCGCTTAATAAGCCGCGTAAAGAGCCGAAAGTTTGCAGTACGTTTTCCGATAATTTCATCACGGGAATACCTTTAATCCCCGTTCTTAAAAAAATTGCCAATAATTCGGTATCCGTCAACGTTTCCGCCCCGAATTGCAATAATTTTTCACGCGGCATTAATTCAGAAGGTACCAATCTCATCTTTTGTACTCGGTTTGTGTATTTGAGCGTAAAGCATAAAAGCTCAGGATATTTGCGACAAAAGGTTTTTGTCGTTTTTTCGACCAAGATCGCAAAAATAGGGCGTTGTGAGTGAGTGCCTATTTGCGTAGAATAGGCAAGAAATATCAATTCAAAGAGTATTGATTATGTTAACAGATAAAAAAATCCTTATCGGTATTACCGGCGGCATTGCGGCGTATAAAACGATTGAACTGATTCGCTTGCTGAAAACGGCAAGGGCAGAAGTGCGAGTGGCAATGACCCCGGCGGCAGAAGCTTTTGTCACACCGCTCACACTGCAAGCGATTTCAGGTAATGCGGTTTCAACCTCTTTACTCGATCCCCAAGCGGAATTAGCGATGGGGCATATTGAATTGGCGAAATGGGCGGATTTAGTTGTGATTGCCCCTGCGACAGCAGACTTTATCGCACGGCTACGCATTGGAATGGGCAATGACTTACTTTCTACCATTTGCCTTGCGACCGCTTCGCCGATTTTGCTTGCCCCGGCAATGAACCAGCAAATGTACAAGCGGTCGATTGTGCAGGAAAATTTGCAAAATTTAGCTGAGCAAGGTGTTTCGATCATCGGACCTAATGCGGGCTTCCAAGCCTGTGGCGATATGGGTAAAGGCAGAATGTCTGAGCCAAGCGAGATCTTCCAAGCGATTGAAGATCATTTTAGGCAATCACAAGATCTTGCTGATTTGAGCGTGGTGATTACCGCCGGCCCGACCCGTGAAGCGATCGATCCTGTGCGTTATCTCAGCAATCACAGTTCAGGCAAAATGGGCTTTGCGATAGCGGAAGCCTTTGCCAAACGTGGGGCAAAAGTCACTTTGATCGCAGGCCCTGTCAATTTGACTACACCGCAAAATGTTACCCGCATTGATGTGATTTCGGCGCAACAAATGGCGGAACAAGCGGTCGGTTTTGCGCAAAAAAATGCAATTTTTATCGGCTGTGCGGCGGTGGCAGATTATCGAGTGGAACAGGTAGCAGAACAGAAAATCAAGAAAACTGACGATAATGATGAACTTACTTTAAAATTGGTGAAAAATCCCGATATTATCGCCACTGTGGCACACTTAAACGAAAACCGCCCCTTTGTAGTCGGCTTTGCCGCCGAAACGCAAAATGTGGCTGACTATGCAAAAGATAAGCTACAACGTAAAAATTTAGATTTAATCTGTGCTAATGATGTGTCTGGCGGACAGGTGTTCGGGCAAGATCAAAATACACTTCATCTCTTTTGGCAAAATGGCGAGAAGATCTTACCGCTTGCAGAGAAAGGGAAATTGGCGGAAAAGCTGGTGGATGAGATTGTAGAACATTACCGCCATCTCTAAGGAACGAATATGAAACTACAGGTCACTACATCTTATACCATTGAAGAAGGTATTTTTCCTACTTTTGTGAAAGGCACTGAAATCAAAGCGCTTACACCTTGTCGGAAATATCCGAATTGGTATGCTTGTGAAATTGAGGGCTATCACACTTATGTGCCTGAACATTTTGTCCGAGCGAATCATTTAGTGACCGATTACAACCCAACGGAATTGGCGGTAGTGAAAGGAGATATTGTTGAATTACTGGAGCTTCATTATCAATGGGCATTAGTGAGTAAAGGCAAAGAAATCGGTTGGTTGCCTTGTGAAATCTTGGTAACAAGCGGTCAGCTTTAGTTGGAAATTTGTAAAAGGAAGAATAATGAAACAAATCGACTTAAAAATTTTAGATAAACGTATCGGTATAGAATTCCCTCTGCCAACCTATGCAACAACAGGCTCAGCGGGGTTGGATTTACGCGCATTGATTGAGCAACCTTTAACCGTGGAAGCAGGGCAGACCGTGTTAATTCCAACGGGGATTTCGGTTTATATCGCCGATCCAAACTTGGCAGCCGTGATTTTGCCTCGTTCAGGGCTTGGGCATAAAAATGGGATCGTATTGGGTAACTTGGTTGGCTTAATCGACAGCGATTATCAAGGTCCACTTATGGTTTCCCTTTGGAACCGTAGCGATAAACCGTTTACGATTGAAGTGGGCGATCGTATTGCGCAGCTGGTGTTTGTGCCTGTGGTTCAAGCGCAATTCAATATTGTAGAAGAGTTTGCTGCGACGGATCGTGGCGAAGGCGGATTTGGTCATTCAGGTAAGCGGTAGGATAAAAATGATAGAACCAGTGGTGAAAATGCCGAAAAAATCGGTAAAAGAACGTCAGCAACAAGTACTCGAAGTGCTTATAGGGTTATTGAATTCGGAAAATGGCATGCAACGCATTACTACCGAGCGACTGGCTAAAGAGGTGGGCGTTTCTGAAGGGGCTTTATATCGTTATTTTCCAAGTAAAACCAAGATGTTTGAAGCATTGATTGAGCGTATTGAGCTGACTCTTTCAAGTTATATTAATGCAAACCGTCGTAAAGAAGATACGGAATTTACCATTAAAGCAATTTTACAAACCATACTGGATTTTGCCCAAAAAAACCCGGGCGTTACCCGTATTCTGACCGGCCATGCCTTAATGTTTGAAGATGAGGAACTAAAAATCCGTGTCGCCAAATTTTTTGATGGTTTAGAGCTCCAATTTGTCAATATTTTACAAATGCGTAAGCTAAGAGAAGGTAAAGGGTTTACGGATGAAAGGGCGTTGGCAGGATATTTGGTCAATTTTTGCGAGGGGCAGTTTTTACGTTTGGTACGTTCAAACTTTAGTTTTAACCAACACCTTCACTTTGAAAAACAGTGGGCGTTTATTAAACCGTTATTCTACTAAATATATGATTATTCCTTGGCAAGAACTTGAAGAAAGCACGCTTTATAATGTCCTCGACGCTTTTATTTTACGTGAAGGTACCGATTATGGTGAGCGTGAATATACCCTCGCAGAGAAACGAGAACACCTTTTGGCACAGCTAAAAGCGGATAAAATAGTGATTGTATGGTCTGAATTACATGAAAGTATTGATATTAAAGATAAAAAATCTTTCTTAGGTAATGTGTAAATTTGTGCTAAAATTCTTTACGTTTTACGCTATAAATGAATTATAGAGGCTTATATGCAAGATGTTTCCATTTCCACCGCACAGCTAGAAGATGTCAGTCCGCTCCCGTCTATTCACGATCCTACCGTAGAATGGTTTTTGACACACTGTCATATTCATCGCTACCCGGCAAAATATACCCTCATTCATTCGGGAGAAGAGGCGGAATCGTTGTTTTACATTGTCAACGGTTCGGTATCCGTCTTTATCAAAGACGAGGAAGGCAAAGAAATGCTGTTGACCAATTTAGGGCAAGGCGAATTTGTCGGCGAAATCAGTCTTTTTGAAGAAAAAATACAACATCGCACCGCTTGGGTCAGAACGAAAGGAAACTGTGAAATTGCCGAAATTTCTTATAAGAAATTCAAACAGTTAGTTCATTTGAATCCTGATATTTTGATGTATCTTTCTGCACAAATGGCTCGTCGCTTACGGATGACTTCCCGACAAGTGAGTAACCTTGCTTTCCTTGATGTTGCAGGACGTATCGCCCAAACCTTGATGAATCTTGCCAAAATGCCCGATGCGATGACCCACCCGCAAGGCATGCAGATCAAAATCACCCGCCAAGAAATCGGTCAAATGGTCGGTTGTTCCCGTGAAACGGTGGGCAGGATTTTGAAAATGCTGGAAGACGACGGCTTGATTTCTGCTCACGGAAAAACCATCGTCGTGTTCGGAACACGTTAATCTATAAAAAAGCGATGAGCCTCCATCGCTTTTTTATTGCAAAAAAATCCTGAAATTTGACCGCTTGTCAGTGAATTTGTTTAAGGTATAGTGATACCGCTTTTTCTTATTTGAACCTACTATGAAAAAATCAACCTCTTCTCAAAACCGAACCCTCCGCCAAGGGATTTTTGTAGCGATTATTACCCTCTTGGCAACAGTTACTTGGTTTAATAATGAACGTAAAGAAGCCTCGGTTTCTCAGCCGGTCACAAATGCGGCTTCTGTGCCTGCCGACCTTGGCAACTATGATACAAAAATGGCGAATGATAATTTAGGGCAAAATAAAAATGCGCCAGTCGATTACTATATGCTTGCGCTTTCATGGTCACCGAGTTTTTGTGAAACACAACGTAATAAAAACAACGGCGAAGTTCCGAAACATCTGGCGTTCCAATGTAATCAGGCTGCACAGTTAGGTTGGGTGATTCACGGATTATGGCCACAAGCCGCCAATGCTCGTTCAGCATCCGATCACCCACGTTTCTGTCAAGGCGACTTACCGAAATTGCCTGAAGATCTAATCAAACAATATATGCCGGAATCACCGGGGGCAAACCTGTTGCAAGGGCAATGGGAAAAACACGGCGCTTGCGCTTTCAACAACGCTGGCGATTATTTTGCCAAACAAAAACAGCTATTTCGTAGCCTAAACCTACCGGGGCAAGAACTTTCTCGTAAAGAACTCTTTGCGTGGATGAAAAAATTCAACCCGCAATTAAAAGATGCTTATCTTGGAGCGAGTAAGAACGAACTCTATATTTGTTACGATAAAAGCTGGAATGTGATGGATTGCCCACGTTAATGCAATTTCGAGCGCTTAAAATGCAAGTTCAACGCCAGCTCAAACGGGATTTGGAAAAAGCGAATAACTATTTCCAAACCTGTTTTGTTGAGCCTACGGTGACTTATACGGTTCGTGGGCAAAAAGCAGGCGTTGCTTATTTGCAACAAAATGAAATTCGGCTTAATCCGATTTTATTAGAAGAAAATGGGGCTGAATTTGTTTCGCAAGTCGTGCCCCACGAGTTAGCACACTTATTAGTCTATCAGCGATTCGGGCGAGTTCAACCCCACGGAAAAGAGTGGAAAATGATGATGGAACAGGTGCTTGGCGTACCAGCGGAAACCTATCATTGCTTTAACACCACCAATGTCAGTGGACAACAATTCCCCTACCGTTGCGGATGTCAAACCCATCAACTCTCTTTACGTCGGCATAACGCTATCGTTAAAAATGGTCGCAGTTACATTTGCAAAAAATGCAAACAGACTTTAATTGCCTGCGATTAACCCCACTTTTTCACCAGCGCAGATAATTCCTCTTTCGGCAGTTTTTTCAATTTCGGGCAGTTGCCACAGTAATCATTTTTGCTGTCTAAATGGGCGTGGCAACAGACTTTTCGTAAGCGAACAGGCTGTGGAAAAGGCAATTCAGGAAAAGAAATATATTCAACAGCATTATAAAATGGCGACCATTCATATTCCGTCCATTTCTTTTCAAGCAGAATTTGGCGATAGGTTTCACTCACATCAATGCCTTCCGCTTCTAACTCTTTCAAGCTAAATTCAATCAAGTTGGCACAGTTATGCCAAAATACCGCTTCATTTAAACGGCTGACCGCAGTTAAACGGTTAAAAATCGGTGAAAGAAATTGTTTTAACTGTTGATAAGCGTGGAGAATGTCGCTTTGATTGCGTACTTGTCGCACAGGCGTGTAGCTTAAGTTGATAAGAAATCCCTTGATCTTACCGCTTGTTGTTAGATCTAAAGCTGCTCCTTGCTCGCTCAGTACAAGATGTAGCTGGTGTTTATGTAATAACCAAACCCAGTGCATAATAAAACCATTAAGCCAATAGCGTTGCCAGATTGAAATCGTGGCTTTTTGCGGTTCGGCTAACAGTGCTGAAAAATGCTTTGGTAAGGCAGAATGATAAAACTGCTGGAAAAACATTGCATTGGAGATTTTTTCGGGCTTTTCCACAAAAGTCAGCAGGTAGCGACAATGTTTCAGGCGCTCTGAAAATAAGTTCTGGCGAAGTGCATTAAGCTCTACACAATTAAAAAGTACATTCATAAAAAGATAATGTAAGAAAACCTATTTTAATGATAATAATTTTTAATTATAATCACGACATTATTTTATAAATTTACATTTCACTCGGATTTTTATGTTTGTGGTTAAACAGGCAAGTTTTGCCATTCCAAATCGTACGCTGTTACAGCCGATTTCGGTGCAATTTGAACAAGGAAAAGTGTATGGATTGATCGGGCATAACGGCTCAGGCAAATCCACTGTAATCAAATTGCTTGCCAAACAGCAACCGCTTTCATCGGGTGAAATTCTTTTTGATAACCAACCGCTTGACGCTTGGTCAAACCGTGAGTTTGCCAAGCGTGTCGCTTATCTTCCGCAACATCTTCCGCAAGCGACCAACTTAACCGCAAAAGAGCTGATCGCAATGGGGCGTTATGCGTGGAACGGGCTTTTTGGTCGTCAAACGGCTCAAGACAAGCAGGCGATTGAGCGTGCTTTAGCTCTGACACATACCGAAAAATTTGCCGATCAGCTAGTCGATGTCCTATCGGGTGGCGAACGTTCTCGTATTTGGCTGGCAATGTTGCTGGCACAGCAAAGTCAATTTTTACTGTTAGATGAACCTTTGGCAGCGTTAGATATTGCTCATCAAGTGGAAGTAATGGAACTGATCCAGCAACTGAGCCGAGAGCTGAATTTAGGCGTGATCATTGTGATCCACGATATTAACCTTGCTTCTCGCTACTGCGATCATCTTGTCGCCCTCCACAGTGGCAAGCTACTTGCTGAAGGCAACTCTCAACAAATTATCAATACCCCGTCTTTAAAGGCGATTTATGGGATTGAGCTGAATGTAATCAACCACCCTGAAACGGGCAGACCTGTGAGTTTTTATTAAGATGATTAATTTACGTTCTATCTTTGAAAAACTTACTAGGTTTATTCAATTCTGCCAAATTTCCCGCTCCCCTCGAGGCTCAAAGAGGGGAACTGGTTCCAATGACATTTTTAAGATCGAAGTTCTTCC
>JBGXMX010000084.1:0-5843 GCA_041809245.1 Glaesserella sp. | reverse complement strand
CCTTCTGAACCGCCTGAGCGTGTTTAAATTTGTAGGAACATTTTTCTCTGAGCCAACGAAGTTGGCGAATTTAAAATGTTCCGTTAAGCAAATTTAAACTAAGCGAAGATAAGCGGTGAAGTAGGGTGTGTTTCTTTGGTTACTTTCTTTGCACAAGCAAAGAAAGTAACAATAATCTAGCCCCCGATCGACGCCAAATTATTTCTCACCCCACTATCGCCAATATGCAAATAATGGTGTTCACGCTTGCCTTGTAGGGCGGATTTCAATCTGGCTTCGAGTTGAAATTGTTGCTCGTCCGATTGCAATAAATCCCGAATATCAATCCCTTCTTCGCCGAACAAACACAGGTGTAATTTGCCTAGTGCCGACACTCTCAAACGGTTACAACTGGCACAGAAGTTCTTTTCATAAGGCATAATTAAACCGATTTCCCCTTGATAATCAGGGTGGGCAAGCACTTTTGCAGGCCCATCAGACATCGCTTTAGGTTGCAATTGCCAACCTTCTTGAGTTAATCGTTCTAAAATGGATTGCCCTGAAAGGTGCTGTTGCTGGAAAAAGTGATCCATTTCGCCGGTTTCCATTAACTCAATAAACCGCATTTGAATAGGGCGATCTTTAATCCAACGCAAGAAATCGTCCAAGCCTTTGGCGGTATATTGCTTCATCAACACAGCATTGACTTTGACTTTTTTATAGCCGATCTCAAAGGCTCGATCAATACCATTTAATACCGTTGCCAGTTTATTTTCCCCCGTAATCAAATGAAATTGACGTGGATCTAAGCTATCAACACTCACGTTTAGATGGGTAATGCCAGCTTGTTGCCACAACTCAACATCACGTTCCATTCGATAGCCGTTGGTGGTAAGTGCAATTTGGCGAATACCTGCCGTTTGTGAAACACGATGAGCGATTTCTAAAAAATCTTTGCGTAAGGTCGGCTCGCCACCGGTAATACGGATTTTTTCCGTGCCTAAATTGGCAAAGGCTTGAGCAACACGTTGAATTTCATCGACAGAGAGAAAGGTTTGTTTATGTGACGGCGGACGATAACCCTCGGGCAAACAATAGTTGCAACGAAAGTTACAGACATCGGTAATCGACAACCGTAAATAAGTGTATTGACGTTGGAAACGGTCGATCAAACCTTGCTCGAACTCGTTCCCGACATTTTTAATTGGGATTTGCAATGTGACACCTTTCTAAATATGAGAGGAAAGCCGATTTCTCAACTTTCCCTGTGTAATCAACAAATTACAGGCACAGTTTCCATATCGCTAGACTTAGGAAAACAGGCTCGGGGTCTATTTAATAAAATTTCGAACATTTTAGAGTCTTAATTACATTAAGGCAAGTTTACAAGCGGTGAGATATTTTAAAAAAAATACAAATAGTGGTACTATCCTATTAATTTTGTGAATTTAGTAAAAAAGCTATGAAAAACAAATTTCTTCTTTTTTCAGCCCTAAGTGGCTTTTTCTGTATCGCTTTCGGGGCTTTTGCGGCTCACGGTTTGGAGAAGGTTTTAGATCAAAAAGCGTTGGCGTGGATTGAAACAGGCTTGCAATATCAGATGTTTCATACGTTAGCATTGATGGCGTTGGGGCTGTTTCAAATTGCAAATTTTTCGCAAAATCCGCCCGCTTGTAGAGCCAAAGCTTTTAACATTATTGGCGGTAGTTGGGCGTTTGGGATTTTGCTGTTTAGTGGCAGTTTATATGCGTTAGCCCTAGGGGCAAGCCGAATTTTTGTTTGGACAACGCCTATTGGCGGTACGCTATTTTTAGTGGGCTGGGCGGCGTTGGTTTATATTTGTGTGAGAAGTCGGAAGTCATGAATAAATTAGCTTTATACTGCCGTGCAGGTTTTGAAAAGGAAGTGGCAGGTGAAATCAATGATAAAGCGGCTCAATTGGGAATTTATGGGTTTGCTAATCTCAAAGAGAACAGCGGTTATGTGATTTTTGAGTGTTATCAAGCAGGGGAAGCGGATAGATTAGCCAGAGAATTAGCCTTTAATCAGTTGATTTTTGTTCGCCAAATGATTGTGGTCGGCGAGTTGTTGCAGGATTTACCTGAAGGGGATCGAATTTCGCCGATTGTGGCACAATATCAAGCCTTAAATCCGAAAAACAGCAGTGAGATTTTTGTTGAAACGCCTGATACGAATGAAGCCAAAGAACTTTTGACTTTTTGTCGCAAGTTTACCGTGCCGTTGCGTAGTGCCTTGAAAAAACAGGGCTGGTTAGGGGCGAAAGAAACGGCGAAGCAGAGTATCAGCTTGCATATTCTGTTTGTGGGATCGGGCAAGTGTTATGTGGGATATGCCTATAACCATAACCGATCACCATTTTTTATGGGGATACCCCGTTTGAAATTCCCGGCAGATGCGCCAAGCCGTTCGACATTGAAATTGGAAGAGGCGATTTTGACCTTTGTTCCACAGGCAGAGGAGAAAAAACGTTTTACCGAGCAGATGTACGGTGTCGATTTAGGCGCTTGTCCGGGGGGGTGGACCTATCAGTTAGTCACGCGTGGGCTGTTTGTCTATGCGGTCGATCACGGCAAGATGGCGGCAAGTCTGCACGACACGGGGCGTATTGAGCATTGTGCGGAAGATGGTTTTAAATTCCAACCGCCAAAACGTAAACAGATCGATTGGTTGGTGTGCGATATGGTTGAACAGCCGTTGCGAATTAGTAAGTTAATTGCAAAATGGTTGATTAATGGCTGGTGTCGGGAAACGATTTTTAACCTGAAATTGCCGATGAAAAAACGTTATCAAGAAGTGCAACTGTGTTTAGATACGATTTCTTCGCTATTAGAAAAGCAAGGGTTGAAATTTGCGATTCAAGCCAAACATTTATATCACGATAGGGAAGAGATTACAGTGCATATTCGCCTGTTATAAGCAAAAGGTTGGGGGAGATCCCAACCATTTTGTCTACTATGCCATAAAATCAAACCCAATGTAGAATATGTACATTGGTTTTTTGTTATCGGGGTGTTTGAGCTGGAAAATTTGCAAATTTTTTCTTAAAAACGACCGCTTGTCGTATTTTAAATCTCACTCTTTTCTTTGTATTCACACAAGTCTTCAATAATGCAAGAGCCGCAACGAGGTTTGCGGGCAATACACGTATAGCGCCCGTGCAGAATCAACCAGTGATGGACATCAACTTTAAATTCATCGGGTACAACTTTAAGCAGTTTTTCTTCCACTTTTACCACATCTTTACCGGGGGCAAAGTTTGTGCGGTTGGATACACGGAAGATATGGGTATCAACGGCGATCGTCGGTTGTCCAAAGGCGGTATTGAGAACCACATTCGCAGTTTTACGCCCGACACCGGCAAGCGCTTCTAATTCTTCACGGGTTTGAGGCACTTCGCCATTGTGCTTTTCAAGCAGATCCCGGCAGGTTTTGATGATATTTTCCGCCTTGCTGTTATAAAGTCCGATGGTTTTAATATATTCTTTCAACCCTTCTACGCCTAAGTCTAAAATCGCTTGCGGCGTATTAGCAATAGGGTAGAGTTTGGCGGTGGCTTTGTTGACACCGACATCGGTTGCTTGAGCGGAAAGAATCACAGCGATCAGCAATTCAAACGGCGTGCTGTATTGTAGCTCCGTGGTAGGATGCGGATTTTCATTTCTTAGGCGGGTTAAAATTTCAATACGTTTGGCTTGGTTCATACATCACCTTAAAAGTTGAAATAGCCCTGATCCCAAAGCATTTTCGCCACCATAATAAACGACATGCCGACAATCAACGGACGAATAATCTGTTTGCCTTTTGTTACTACCATTCTTGCGCCTAAATTGCCACCGATAAATTGACCGATCATCATAACAAAACCGACTTTCCATAAAATCGCCCCGCCAAGCATAAAGAAAATTAACGAGGCGAAATTAGAGGTGAAGTTTAGTACCTTGGCATGAGCTACGCCTTTAGAGAGATTAAATCCGAGAAGGAGAACAAAGGCTAAGGTCAGAAATGAGCCGGTAGCAGGCCCGAACATACCGTCATAAAATCCGATACCGGCTGCGGCGGTAAAGGCAAAAAGGGGATAGCCGATACGCTGTTTTCGATCTTCTTCCCCAAGGGATGGGCTGAAAAGAAAATAGATACCAATGACGAGAACGAAAAACGGCAAAGCGGCTTTAAGTGCGTTAACGTCAATTAATTGCACGAAAATGGTGCCGAGAGATGCGCCAATAAAGGTCAGCAAAATCAGTAGCCAAATTTCACGTAAATTGACGGCTTTTCGTCGAATAAAATAGAGTGAAGCGGAGAAAGAGCCGCCACAGGCTTGCAGTTTATTGGTTCCCAGTGCCATCGCAGGCGGAATGCCGACAGACAGCAGTGCGGGAATGGTGATTAAGCCGCCGCCTCCTGCGATGGCATCAATAAATCCGGCAATAAAAGCGGCGACAAATAAAAGGGCAAAGATCTCTAAACCAAATTCCATAGGTTTTCTCATTAATAATGTACGACCATCTCATCACGATGGAACGCGACGGAGCCAAATTCATAGCCGAGGATATGTTCGATTTCGGTCGATTTTTTCCCTTTAATCAATGCAAGTGCTTCGCTATTGTAACGACTAATCGCTAAGGCAAGCACTTTACCGTCAAGATTACAAATTTTTACCACCTCACCTCGGGCGAATTGTCCTTCAATCTTAACAATACCTGCGGGCAGTAATGATTTATGTTGTTGAACCAACGCATTTTCAGCACCTTGGTCAATAAAGATAGCGCCCGCCGGCGGTGCACCAAACAGCCACTGTTTTCTTGCTTCGATTTTATCGGTTTGGGCTAAGAAACGTGTGCCGATTTCTGCGCCTTGGGCTACTTCAAAGATCACATTCGGGCGCTCGCCTGAAGCTATTGCCGTTTCAACGCCTGAACGGGTGGCAATATCGGCTGCGGTAATTTTAGTACTCATACCGCCCGTACCTAAGCCCGTAACGCTGCCGCCCGCCATTTGGCGAATAGCCGGGGTGATTTTTTCAACAACGGCTATCCGTTTGGCATTAGGATTTGAGCGAGGGTCGCTGTCATATAATCCTTCTTGATCGGTAAGCAGAATCAATAGTTCCGCTTGCGCTAAGATGGCGACCAGTGCGGATAGGTTGTCATTATCGCCGATGCGAAATTCAGCCGTGGCTACGGCATCATTTTCATTGATGATTGGGATAATTTGCTGGTCGAGCAGGGCGGTTAAGGTATCACGTGCGTTTAGAAAGTGATCTTTGTTTTCAATATCCGCACGGGTTAATAGCATTTGCCCGATTTTGATGTTGTAAATCGAGAATAAACTTTCCCACACTTGAATCAGTTGGCTTTGTCCGACCGCCGCTAACAGTTGCTTAGAGGCAAGGGTTTTGGGTAATTCGCGATGACCTAAATAATCACGACCTGCGGCTACCGCACCGGAGGTAACAATAATCACACGGTGTCCTTGGGTATGAAGTTGAGCCACCTGTTTTACAATTTCTAGCATATGTGGGCGGCTCAAACTTTTTGTGCCGTGCGTTAAGGTGCTAGTGCCTAATTTGATAACGATAGTTTTTGACATAATAAAATAGATGAGAAAAGAAATTGGCTTATTATAGAGAAAATCAGGATCTTTGCTATGTGTTTAAAAAATAAGATAAACAAGCGGTTAAAATTCAGAAAAAATTTGCAAAATTTCCTGAAATTTTGACCGCTTGTAGAGAACGGTTAGTCGATGATTTCAATTTCGGTATTCACATTCAACCCTCGAATCAACTGAGCGCCTTTTCTCGCCCGTTCTCCCCGATAGTTTTCAATATCAAGCGGTTTTAAGGT
>JBGXMX010000083.1:0-8854 GCA_041809245.1 Glaesserella sp. | reverse complement strand
GTTCTTGTTTCGATCCTATTCAAGCAATTATCAATAGTGACTTAGCCAATTATCAAGATGAAGTATTACGTTTAACCGCTGGCTGTTCTGTGATTGTAACCGGTGTGATTGTGGAATCACCGGCAGAAGGACAAGCGGTTGAATTACAAGCAAAATCTGTTGAAGTCGTGGGTTGGGTTGAAGATCCGGATACTTATCCGATGGCGGCAAAACGCCACTCTATCGAATACTTACGCGAAGTGGCTCACTTACGCCCTCGTACTAACTTAATCGGTGCGGTAGCACGTGTGCGTCACTGTTTAGCCCAAGCCATTCACCGTTTCTTCCACGAGCAAGGTTTCTATTGGGTTGCAACGCCATTAATCACCGCTTCAGATACAGAAGGTGCGGGTGAAATGTTCCGTGTTTCGACCTTAGATTTAGAAAATTTACCGCGTGGTGAAGACGGCAAAGTGGATTTCAGTCAAGACTTCTTTGGTAAAGAGTCTTTCTTAACCGTATCCGGTCAGTTAAACGGCGAAACCTACGCTTGTGCATTAAGCAAAGTTTATACGTTCGGTCCGACATTCCGTGCAGAAAACTCAAACACCACCCGTCACTTAGCGGAATTCTGGATGGTTGAGCCTGAATTTGCGTTTGCAACCTTAGCGGATAACGCAAAACTGGCTGAAGATATGTTGAAATATGTGTTCCGTGCAGTACTTGAAGAACGTAAAGATGACTTAAAATTCTTCGAGAAACACGTTGATAACACGGTAATCAGCCGTTTAGAGAACTTTATTAATTCAGACTTCGCTCAAATTGACTATACCGATGCAATTGAAGTGTTATTAAAATCAGGTAAAGAGTTTGAATTCCCGGTTGAATGGGGTATCGATCTCTCTTCTGAACACGAACGTTTCCTTGCAGAAGAATACTTTAAATCTCCAGTAGTCGTGAAAAACTATCCGAAAGATATTAAAGCGTTCTATATGCGTTTAAATGATGACGGTAAAACCGTGGCAGCAATGGACGTGTTAGCACCAGGAATCGGTGAAATCATCGGTGGTTCACAACGTGAAGAACGTTTAGAGGTATTAGATAAACGTATGGTAGAAATGGGCTTAAACCCAGAAGATTACTGGTGGTATCGTGATTTACGTCGTTATGGTACAGTGCCACACTCAGGCTTTGGTTTAGGCTTTGAGCGTTTAATCGTCTATGTGACAGGTTTACAGAACATTCGTGAAGTAATTCCATTCCCACGCGCACCGCGTAATGCGAATTTCTAATTTATTTCATTCTGTGGTGGCAATATGCCACCACATCTTTTTTCTTCCTTAATTTTTTTCATACTTACAAGAGATAATTATGTTTGAACTTAATCCGATTAAAACCCAATTAGCTGATTTAGCGGACCGAACCAACACGCTTCGGGGGTATCTTTGACTTCGATCTGAAAGTCGAACGCTTAGAAGAAGTCAATGCCGAATTAGAACAACCTGATGTATGGAATAATGCTGAAAAAGCCCAAGCGTTAGGTAAAGAGCGTGTTGCCCTTGAAGCCATTGTGAATACAATCAAAGAACTTGATCAAGGTATTGAAGATGTCGAAGGTTTAATTGAACTTGCTGTTGAAGCAGAAGATGAAGAAACCTTTAACGAAGCTCAACAAGAAGCTAACCAACTAGAAGAAAAATTAGCCTTATTAGAGTTTCGTCGTATGTTTAGCGGTCAGCACGACGCAGCAGATTGCTATGTGGATTTACAAGCCGGCTCAGGCGGTACGGAAGCACAGGACTGGACGGAAATGTTGTTGCGTATGTATTTGCGTTGGGCAGAAAGTAAAGGCTTTAAAACGGAATTAATTGAAGTGTCCGATGGCGATGTGGCAGGCTTAAAATCAGCAACAATTCGTGTATCAGGCGAATATGCGTTCGGCTGGTTGCGTACAGAAACAGGGATTCACCGTTTAGTGCGTAAAAGTCCGTTTGACTCAAATAATCGTCGTCATACTTCTTTTGCTGCGGCATTTGTCTATCCTGAAGTGGATGATGATTTTGATATTGAAATTAACCCTGCGGATTTGCGTATTGATGTATATCGTGCATCGGGTGCAGGTGGTCAGCACGTCAATAAAACCGAATCGGCGGTGCGTATTACCCATATGCCGTCGGGCATTGTGGTGCAATGCCAAAACGGGCGTTCGCAACATCAAAATAAAGATCAAGCGATGAAACAGCTCAAAGCAAAACTCTATGAAATGGAGATGATGAAAAAAAATGCAGAAAAACAAGCACTGGAAGAGAGTAAATCGGATATCGGTTGGGGCAGCCAAATCCGCTCTTATGTGCTTGATGATTCTCGTATTAAAGACTTACGTACAGGCGTTGAAAATCGTAACACTCAAGCTGTTTTAGATGGCGACTTAGACAAATTTATTGAAGCGAGTTTGAAGGCGGGGTTGTAAAACACCTATTTCATCCTTTTTATTTCTTATTATGAAACAGTCTTACAAAAAGACTGTTTCATACCGACTCAGTAGCTCCTAACTTCTTATTAAAACCCAATCCGCCTTGCCACTTTCTCTTGCTTAATTTCACACTCCGCTTTAATCGCCTTTAACCACTCATCAACATTCTCAAACGGTGCAAAACGATGTCGGCGAGCGACTGCCGCAAAATCACCGGGGGTCAGATTTCTTAATTGAGCAATGCGATCTTGTTTAACATCAGTTAAAGCAGGCAAGCTCAATGTATTTGCTTGTTCTTGAGCTAATCTAACCGCTTGTTCCGACTTGAGATAATTAAAATGCAGTTTGAGATCAAAACGGCGTAAAGCGGCAGGATCAAGCCCATCCATTAAATTCGTTGAAACCACCAATAACCCTTCAAATTTCTCAATTTGGGTCAGCATTTCATTGACTTGACTACGCTCCCAACTACGTTGCCCATTTTCACGAGCAAACAAGAAAGTATCAATTTCATCAAAGACTAACACCATATTATTTTCTTTGGCTTGAGCAAAGGCTTGAGCAATTTTTTTCTCTGTTCCGCCTACATACATATCCAACAAGTCTGAACCTTGGCAAACTAAGACGGACATTCCCAACTCTTGCCCCAACCAATTCGCCCAAGCCGTTTTACCCGTTCCCGGCGGACCATAACAACAAATTCTGCCCCGTTTAGTCCGCTTCAACCCTTCAGTAATTTTATGAATATCATCACTGCAAGCGACCCAATCTAAGTTATAGCGGATTTTCCCTTCTACAAGCGGTTCGATTTTACGAAAACCTTGCGCAGTAAGCATTTGATTAAACCAATTCAACGTTTTTTCGGCAAAATCTTGCTGAGAACAATCAGGATAAGCCTGTTTCATCACCGTCAAGCCACGCGTAATTACCGCAGGCGACAAGGCTTTTACTTGCGAAAAATGGCGAATGTAATCCTCAGATAGCTGTTCATTAACGATAGAACGAATTAAATTTTCTTTATGACTAAATGGCAAGTCAGGCATTTCAAACACAAGATCAAAACGGCGTAAATAAGCATTATCAATACAACTGACCGAATTTGACAGCCAAATCATCGGCACATCATTATTTTCCAAAAACTGATTAACCCACGCCTTATTCTCTTGTGCCACAGAGCGTTCCATAAAACTACCGGCAAACACATCTTCAATTTCATCAAAAATAATGACCGCACTTTTATCTTGTAATAAGCGTTGAGCTAAACGACAATTTTCCAACCGTCTTTGTCCACCAAGCACATCATCATCTTCATCCATATATGCCATTGTATAGCTTGAAACATTCAATACTTCGCTCAACAACCCTGCAAGTTCTGTTTTCCCTGTTCCTGGCAAACCATAAATTAAAATGTTCGTCCCTTTCTTAGCGTTATCAATGCTCCACTTCAAATGAGAAAGCATTAATTCGTAGGTTGGCTTAATATGCTCAAAGTGAGAAAGAGAAAGGGTCGGCTTTTCAGTCGGTAAAGTACAACGTGCCAATAACATCTCTTCCGTTAAAGGTTGAGTTAAAAAGTCGTCAAAGTCTAATGTTTTTCCCCAATTAAGATATTCATCAAAGCGATCGGGACTATGAGAAAATTCCATTAATCCATAAGCAAATAATTTCTGTTTTTTACTGAATACCTTTCTTACATCATCTTTACTCAACGATAGAATATCCGCAACAATTTCAATAGCTTGGCTTAAATTGATATTAGGAAGATAGCGAGCCAAATCTTTCATCTGTTTTTCCGCTCTCAAGTGAAAAATAAAACGAAAAATGGTCTTTTCTGCTTCATTTAGCTCTAAAATCTCACTTAATTTTTCAATATTTTGATATGCCATTTTCCAACGATCAGAAATATCTTCGGAAAAATTCGTTTCCTTATAACGAGCTTGTAAAAGCTCTTTGACAAGCAATCTTAGATTATCGATATTTTCCATTTCTGGCGGTAAGCCTAATGCGGTTGCAATATCATCATCTCGCCAGCCATTCTCTCTAAAAATTTCAGGAAAGCCTTTGTGTTCAAATAAGAGTTTCAACATTAAATGCTCTGCATAAGCTGAAACCGTAGGTGGGTTTAATTGATATTCATTGCTCATAAAACTATCTCCTATCCTATTTCACAATAGTATTTGGGGCTGACGTAGATTAGCCCCTAAAATTTAAATTCATCAATCATCCGCAATGCTTCCAACGCACCCATTTTTAAGCCAATATGATGTGCTTGAAATACATTTGGAAAATCAGGGTTAATCCGAATAAGTGGGGCATTTTTCAAGCTGGCAATGCGGTTAGAAAAGTCACGCACTGTTGGAATAGCCGTTCCAGCCCCAATTTCGATAACCACTAATTTTTGGGGTTTAGGTAGCCAAAATTCGTAAAAATACATATTTTGCCAATCGCAAGGCTTGCTGATCCAATCATAATCATCAAACATCAAAATCCACGGTCTAGCCAAGCCTTGACAATGTGGGCAAGTCGGTAGCTCATTCGTTAATAAGCCGGTTTCTTCATCAATTTCAGGCAGAAATTCCGTGGCAAGCCAAATATCGTCACGACATTTTTTTAAGCATTGCATCATATGAATAGAGCCGTGACATTCTTGTACCCGATTAGGCGGAAACCCTGCTTTTTGAAATTGCTCATCAACATTGCTGGTAAAAATATAAGCACCAAGCGGTGACTTATCCGCCCATTTTTTCAAAATCTGAAAACCTTGATGTGGCGTAGTTTCTCGATACTGCTTTAACCGCATACCATAAAAGCCCCAAGCAAGACGTGGATTTTCAACAAATAGTCGTGGCGTTGCCAAGGCTTCAAAGGTGATGTTACGTTTTTCAAACATCGGATAAGCTCGCCAAAAGCCGTTTTTTCCACGAAAATCGGGCAAACCGCTGTCCACGCCTATTCCAGCCCCTGCGGTAATTAATAAGCTATCAGCCGTTTGAATTAATTCTGCACAACGTTTGATCTGTTCTGAAATTGTCATTTGGGCTACCTTTGCAAAAGTTAGGGTTAATCTGACCGCTTGTTTAGTTGCTCATCAATCGCCACCAATGCGTCCAATGCTTTCATTTCCAAACTTAAAAAATGCATTTTCGGAACACCTGCATCAAGGGGATTAATACGAATAAAGCCACCTTTTTTCTGCTTTGCCGTCCGCTCTGAGAACCGCCGAACCGTTGGGATCGCCTTGCCTGCCCCCAATTCAATCACCACTAATCGTTCCACTTTTTTTAGCCATTTTTGTAACGCTTCCCGTTTGGTTTCGTAGAAATGATCGCAATAAAGATAGTCGTCAAACATCATCATATTTTGACGAGCCATACCGTGACAATCAGGGCAAGTTGGCTTTTCACTTAAAAGTAAACATTTTTCATTATCCACTTCAGGCTGAAAATTATCTGAACGCCACGTTTTATCTTGGCAGTTGTAAAAACATTGCATTCGGTGCAAAGAACCGTGAACTTCATAAATCCGTTCATCATCAAATCCTGCTTGCTGAAAATGCCCATCCACGTTGCTAGTAAACACAAAATAACCGTGTTCCATCTGCTCTGCCCATCGTTTTAAAATGTGATAGCCTTGATGAGCCGGCGTTTCTCGATAACTTTTCAGCCGATGAGCAAAAAACCAATAGGCAAGTTCTGGCTGTTCAAGATAGATCTTAGGCGTCGCAATCTCGCTAAAAGACAATCCGAATTTTTCAAGTGGCGGATAAGCATTCCACAAACCGCCTACACTACGAAAATCAGGCAGACCACTGTCCACACTCATTCCAGCTCCGGCAGTAATCAAAATACCATTCGCTCTGCGAATAAGTTCTACGGCATAATTAAGATCATTTTTCATAACTAAATATTTCTCCTCTTTCCATTTTGCGTAAATGGCTATTTATCACAGTATCTCTCGCCCAAGCACCCATAATATTGACTGGGGGCGGTACAACTATTTCTTGACAAGAAATCACCGCTTGAAATGTCTGCTTGCTAAGTTGATTAAAATAATCATAAATCGCTTGTTGGTTTATGGGTGAAATGAGATATTTTTCATTAAAGTAATTCGCAAGTTTGGGAATATATTGCTGAAGATTTTTTCCTGAAATCAAATAAATGGCTTTTGAATTATTTTCACCATAAGTAATATCAATACGTTTTATTTTCCATTGATATTTACTGGCAAACAGTTTAAGTGTTCTAATTTTTTGTTCACAATGAAGATGAATAAATGCATTTTCCATCTCATTTTGTTCAACTAAATAAATAAGGTGTTCTAAAAATAGTGGAATATGAGTTAATTCTTCTGGCACATATTCTTGGCTGACATCTAACTGGCTAAGCCAAGTTTTCATAGCGGTAGGATCAGGCAAACTTTTTACCAATGAAAGTAACGAGTTAAGTAAAGCAACCGCTTCTTTTGCCTCTTTTCTGGTTAGATTTTGTTTTAGAATATAATAATGAAAAGGGGGATCATAAAAATCAGGATATGTGCCTTTCGCTTGAAGCATCACAGAGAAATGTTTGCCATATCCAACTTTAGAAATCTGTTCAGGCTGTTTAGGATCGATAAGCACATAGACATAAAAATTTGATTTGGTTTCCATATATCACCTCGTATTTATCTTACGGAAGTCATTATATGGAGGGGTGCGACAAGATGTGTCGCAGTAAGTTATAGATAAGAATTAAACCTATAACAAATATTTCAGCACACTCTCCCAATCAGGAAATTTTTCTGTACCAAAATGAATATGCTCACCTTTAAATTTACCAGCACCATTTGCCGTACGATCATCAATTAAATAATCGCCTTGATTTAGATTTTTATGATGAGAAAGGATCACTCGTTTATATAACACGGAGTTTTTATCTTCGCCAAAATAGCGATGAATCCATTTTATTTTATCTATCCAAGCTGATGGATTATGCCACGGTGATGTAGATAACACATAAATATCATATTTTTCCGCTAATTGATGAACGGCTTCAATCGCTTTAGGCATAGGTTCCATTAAACCGAAAATACCTTCTACTTCATCATAATTTCCCACATATTGCTGACGAGTTTTTTCATCTAATTTGGCAATGCCTGTTGGAAAATCAACAATGACATTATCCATATCAATATAAACAATTTTTTTCATTTATTTCTCTCCATATTTACTATAATATTCTGTAAATTTTTAATTTCTTTTTCTAACCCATTAATTTTATTCAAAATTTCATCCTGTAATAACTCACTCTTTTCACAAGTTAAATCTTTATTGCTATCTTTAATTTCTCCAATACAATCAACAATAATTCCGATAACAATATTTAATACAATATAAGTTGCAATAACGAGAAAACTAACAAAAACAATCCAGGCATAAGGATGTTTTTCCATTACTGGACGAACAATGCCCATAGACCAACTTTCAAAAGTCATAATTTGGAATAATGTATAGTAACTTTCTCCTATACTTCCAAACCATTGAGGAAAATCCTGACCATATAATGTTGTTGAAATGACTGCATAAATATAGTAAACAACCATTAACAATACACCGATACTAATAATAGATGATAATGTCCTCAATAAAACTTGCGTTATAAATTGTATCTTAGGAATAATAGATACTAGCCTTAATATTCTTGTCACCCTCAAAAAGCGAAAGACAGAAACGACAGATGTTTCAGGAACAATAGAAATTAGTACAACAAAAAGATCAAACACATCCCATTTACGATGAAAAAAATGTGTTCTATATACATATATTCTTAATGAAAACTCAATTAAAAAGATAATAAGAAAAGCATGATTAAAGAACTCAAGAAAATCACTAAACCCTTCATTTATTTTAGTATTTGTTTGTAATCCGATAATAATCGCATTTAGAACTATAATAGTAAGAATAAAATTATAAAAATAATGACTTTTGATAAATTTTGCGACTTTGATTCTAAAAAAAGACATAATAAAACCTCAAAATTAAGCCTCTTATTTAAGAGGCTCTTAAATTACCAAAGTTTTAAAACTACTTCAGCCCATACAATTAAAATAGAGTTGCCATTAGTATCATAGCTATTCGATTGAGAGGCGTTCATTTTAGGCTTAAGTTCACCTCGCTCATATATCCAAGTATTAGATAATGTTACACCAATTTTCGGTTTTAGCGTTGAATCATCACAAACCCAATCTTTAGGTAATGAAATTTTTTTCATATGAAATATCCTATCCTAGTTAATAACATACTTTTATTTTCAATAACGACATAAAAAACTAAAAGCGGATAATGGAGAATAACTTTATATTCTCAAGCACAAATTTTATACAAAAATTCGATGATTATTTTGATAAATTGCAAAATTTTCTTAG
>JBGXMX010000082.1:0-6898 GCA_041809245.1 Glaesserella sp. | reverse complement strand
GAATTGTATGCTTTTGTCAAAATTTAGCGTAAACCTCAACTGGTCGGAACTCTGATCTTTTTAAACGAATTTGATTGCTTACGCCATAACAGCTCCGTAGAATTCTGCCGATTTATCGTTTGTAAAAAATTTGTTACTTAATTAAGGGGATTACCTAATGAATAAATTTACTAAAACAGCTCTTGCCTCTCTTTTTACTTTTTCAGCTGCGGGCGCTTCTGCTGCCGCATTCCAATTAGCCGAGGTTTCGACTTCGGGTTTGGGTATGGCTTATGCCGGAAATGCCGCCGTGGCAGATAACGCTTCTGTTGTAGCAACCAACCCGGCTTTAATGACTAAATTTAAAAACGTGGAACTTTCTGTCGGTGGGGTTCTTGTTGATAGTGATATTAATATTGAAGGTAATTTAAATAGCAGCGGCCGTGATGCTTCTGCAAAAAACATCGTACCAAATGCAGTATTACCAAATGCGTATATCATTGCGCCAATTAATGAACGTTTCTCATTAGGTGGGGGCGTGAATGTTAACTACGGTTTAAAATCAGAATTTACGCAAAATTACAGCGCCGGTTTCTTCGGTGGTCGTACGGATTTGAGTGCGGTCAACATTAATTTAAGCGGTGCATATAATTTAGGATATGGATTTAGCATCGGTTTAGGTATCAATGCCGTTCACGCTAAAGCCGAATTAGAACGCTATTTAGGCGCTATTGCAGATCGTTATAAAGCAACGCTGGCGGCATATCAGACACAAGTAGACACCGCTATCGCCGGTTTAACACGATTGGAAGCAGGTATTGCAAGTGCAGAAGCTGCCGGCAACACGGTGATGGTTCAAACATTAACAGCATTAAAAACCCAAACTTTAGCACAAGTAAACACTGTTTTGGCAAGCGCAGGACTTTCTCAAACAGTAAGCTCAGCACAGGATTTACAACTTTTAGTTGCCGGTGTTAACTCATTAGAATACAGCAATACGATTCATAAACTTAAAGGCGATAAATGGGGCTTCGGTTGGAATGCGGGTTTACTTTATGAAATCAATGAAAATAACCGTTTAGGTATCGCATACCATTCTGAAATTGACCTCAAATTTAAAGGAAAATATTCAAATAATGTTGCAATTCCTGTTTCCGTGGTTAATACCATTACCGGCGGTGCGGAAATTACCGGCACGCTCAATCTGACTCTTCCAGCCTTTTGGGAAGTTTCCGGCTACCACAAACTCACCGATAAACTTGCAATGCAATATAGCTATAAACGTACCGACTGGAGTAAATTCAAAAGCTTAGACGCTTACGATCAAGAAAATAATCTGTTATTCCACAAAACAGAAAACTTTAATGATGCATCACGTATTGCTCTAGGCTTCTCTTACGATGTGAATGAAGCATTAACATTACGTACGGGTATTGCTTATGATGAAAGTGCGAGCGTATCTAATCCGTCAATTTCGATTCCGGATACGGACCGTACTTGGTATTCCGTTGGATTAACTTATCGCTTTACGCCGAATCTTTCTGCCGATGTAGGCTATTCGCACCTACGCGGAAGCAAGCTAAGCTTTAATGAAGAAGGTATCGCAACCTTTAAGAGCAAAGCAAAAGCTAACCTTTACGGCTTAAATATCAATTACAAATTCTAATTTTCGTTTGATGTAACGTCAAAGGCGTGTACACTAAGTGGCACGCCTTTTTCTATGGAGCTTACGATGAAATCCCCTATTTTTTATCAATTCTATCCTTCTCCTGTCGGTAAATTGTTGCTGATAGCAAACTCAAAAGGACTACTCGGCATTGAATTTGAACAAGAACAAAACGCTCAACTGGTACAAAATTGGCAAACAAAAGAAGATGCAAGCGCTCAAATTCAAGCTATTTTTTGCAAAACGACGGATAGTTTGGATCGTTATTTTGCAGGCGAAGCCTTAGATTTCAGCCAATTAGATTTCTTAGCGCCACAAGGTACTGCCTTTCAACAAGCGGTATGGAAAAAACTGTTAGAAATTCCTTACGGCAAAACCACCAGCTACGGAGAAATTGCCTTATCGCTTAATAACCCGAAAGCGGTCAGAGCCGTGGGCGGAGCGGTCGGCAGAAACCCGATTTCGATTTTAATCCCTTGCCATCGGGTGTTAGGAAAAACGCAAAATTTAACCGGGTTTGGCGGAGGGCTTCCTGCCAAACGTTATTTGTTACAACTGGAAAAAGTAGAATACAAAGACCAAGGCATTGAATTCGTTCAACATAAAAATAAAAAATGGTCTTAATTTGTAAAATTATTCACAAATCCGACCGCTTGTAATACAAGGAAATATAATGACAAAACACAATATTGCGACGCAACTCGTCCATGCAGGACGCAAATCCCGCTATACACAAGGCTCGGTAAACAGCGTGATTCAGCGAGCCTCTTCTCTTGTTTTTGACACCGTTGCCGATAAAAAAGAAGCGACACGCAACCGCTATAAAGGCGCATTATTTTATGGCAGACGCGGCACTTTAACTCATTTTGCGCTGCAAGATGCGATGTGTGAATTGGAAGGCGGAGCCGGTTGCTATCTTTACCCTTGCGGCGCAGCGGCGATCACTAATTCGATTCTCGCTTTTGTGTCTCAAGGCGATCATGTGTTGATGAGCGGTGCAGCTTACGAGCCGACACAAGACTTCTGTAACCAAATCCTCAAACGGATGGGCGTGGAAACCACCTACTACGATCCATTAATTGCCAACGGCATTGCAGACTTAGTTCAACCTAATACCAAAGTACTTTTTTTAGAATCGCCGAGTTCATTGACTATGGAAGTGCCGGATATTCCTGCAATAGTTAACGCTGTGAGAGCAAAGAATCCGGACATCGTGATTATGATCGATAATACCTGGGCGGCAGGCGTACTCTTCCCTGCTTTGGAATACGGCATTGATATTTCCATTCAAGCGGGAACCAAATATTTGGTCGGGCATTCCGATGCCATGATTGGCACGGCAGTCTCTAATGCACGCTGTTGGGATCAGTTGCGTGAAAATTCTTATCTGATGGGGCAAATGGTCGATGCCGATACGGCTTACGTTACCGCACGCGGTTTGCGCACGTTAGGTATACGTTTAAAACAGCATGAAGAAAATAGCCTTCAAGTCGCCAATTGGCTGGCGCAACGTCCTGAAGTGAAAGCGGTGTATCACCCTGCATTGCCAAGTTGTCCCGGTCATGAAAACTTCAAGCGTGATTTTAAAGGATCAAGCGGTCTGTTTTCGTTTGAACTTTGCAAAACCCTTTCCGATGATGAACTGGCGAATTTCCTTGACCATTTTGAGATCTTCTCCATGGCGTATTCTTGGGGCGGTTTTGAATCGTTAATCTTGGCCAATCAGCCTAAAGAGATTGAACGGATTCGCCCTGCCATTGAGCGAAAATTAACAGGAACATTGGTTCGAGTTCACATTGGTTTAGAAGCGGTGGAAGATTTGATTGCCGATCTTGAAGCCGGATTTGAGCGAATCCGCTCTTGGTAGCACCCCCATTAAATCCATGAGATGGGGCTTGCCCCACCTCATGATTAACATCTTTGCTTAATTCTCTTCTACATCACCCAACAAACCGGCATAACGAATCGTTTTCGGGCTGGACTCAAGAGCAATTTTTAACGCCATCGTCAAGGGGACGGACAATAGCATTCCTACCGTCCCTAATAACCATCCCCAAAAGAGTAAAGAAAGAAAAACTACCAAGGTTGAAAGCCCTAATGTTTTCCCCATCATGCGTGGTTCAAGCATATTGCCGATAACCATATTAATCGCAATCACACCTGCCGCAACACCGAGCCCGATAGGAAAACCGTTAAGTAATAAGGCCTGTACGACAATAGGCACTCCCGCCACAATAGAGCCGATATTCGGAATATAATTTAATAAGAAACTTAATGTTGCCCATAATACTGCAAATTGAACGCCCATTAATTCTAATAAAATCCAAATACAAATTCCGGTTAATAAGCTGACAACCGTTTTAACGCCAAGATAGCTAATTACACCTTGTAACACACGGTTAATATGATTTTCTTTTGCCTCAATATTTCGATTCCCCGCTAAAGCAAAAGCTAATTTGTGTTTGGCTGTCGGCGCTTCAAATAACATAAACACAACTACAAGCAACAATACAAAAATATTCGTAACGACACCGGAGAAGCTTAAAAGAATACGGCTGACATAAGTCATAATAATACTTGGGTCAAATTGTTCTAAAATAGCTTCTCGAGAAATAACGATCGGAATATCAAATTGTGCGGCTAATTGCATAACCGTACCGATTCTTTCCGATAATAATACCCTATATTGCGGAATAGAGGCGGTAAACTCGCGCACAGTACTATTAATTAAGCCGGCAAGAAAGAAAAACAACACAATAAAAATGACAAAAAGTAATGTAATTGCCAACCATAAAGGGACTTTTCTATTGGTCATCATTTTAATAATCGGCGAGCAAATAATTGCAATAAAAAGAGAAAGCAAAAACGGAATTACAATTTCCGCCGATAATTTAATCCCTGCCAAAATAATAACAATAGCGGCAGTAGTAATAACAATTCGACTAATGGACGATGCAGGTTGCATGATATTCCTTATTGACTACAAGCGGTCAAATCAATATAAAATTTTGCAAAACTATTTTAATTTTAGTTTTGCTCCGACAAGGATACGATTATTTTTAATATTATTTAATTCAATCAGTTTTTCAGGGGTTGTTTTATACATTCTGGCAATTGAATACAGCGTTTCATTAATTTGAACCGTATGATATTTGGCGGTTAAATCCACCTCTTTGGTATTTTTCTCTTTCTCTGTTGATTTGGTTGTTGATTTATTGCTTGTCTCTTTTTCAACGGATTTACTGTTTTTATCGCTCTTGGTTGATTTTTTTTCTGCCGTATTATTTTTAGGCACGGCATAAGTCGGGTTCTTTTTACGATATTCTACCAAGCCTTGATAAATAGAGCGGGCAATTTGGCGACGATAAGCCGCACTTGCCAATTTTTGTTCTTCCGTCGCATTCGATAAAAAACCGGTTTCAACCAAAATAGACGGAATATCCGGTGAACGCAGTACACTTAAACTGGCGTGCTGCGGGGCTTTTTTCACCAAGGTAGTAACCTGACTCATTTTTCCTAACACTCTTTTGCCTAATTCATAACCTGAACGCTGAGAATGGGAAAATTGTAAATCCAATACGGTTTGATTCAGGTAGCGCTCGTTATCACTGGCTAACACAGAACCCGCTCCGCCAAGTAATTCCGATTGTTTTTCATGATCTTCCAACCATTTTCCTAATTCATCGTTTGCACGACGGTTAGACAACACCCATACTGAGGCGCCTTTCAAGTTTTTTGAAATCGGGGATGAGTCTGCGTGAATGGAAATCAGATAATCTGCTTTATTCTTCCGTGCAATCTCCGTACGATTCTGTACGGGAATAAAATAATCCCCGCTACGTGTTAAAACGGCTTTAAAATTCGAGTCTTTATTCAGCAATGCTTCCAATTCTTTTGCGATCGATAAGGTAATATCTTTCTCTTTTATCCCTAAATTTTTACCGATAGCCCCCGGATCTTTGCCTCCGTGTCCTGCATCAATGGCAATCACGGTTTTAGCGTAACTTGTCAGGCTAATTAAAAAGCTCAATAGTCCAATTTGTAAGTGGCGTAATAATTTCTTACTCATAATGTTGTTCTCAAGCGGTCGAATTTTCCGAAAAATTTGCACAAATCATGTTTCCCGCCGAAGTTTGAGGCTGCAAAGTAATATGACGTCCTTCCGCTGCATAATCGATCTGGATAATGATATCAGCTTCAGGAATCATCCCCTTGCCTCGGCTTGCCCATTCCAATAAACATAGGGTTTGAGGGCGAAAATAGTCACGAATGCCCATAAATTCAAGTTCTTCGGGGTCGGCTAAACGATATAAATCAAAATGGTAAAGTGAATAAGGAGGCAGTTGATACTCCTCAACCAAAGTATAAGTCGGGCTTTTTACATTTCCCTTATGTCCAAAAGCCTTGACAATACTACGAGTCAATGTTGTTTTGCCCGCACCCAGCTCACCGTTTAAATAAACAACAAGAGAGGCGTTAGGATTGGCGGCTAAGTGTGCTTGCAAAAAGCCGGCTAAACGCTCGCCGAATTGCAATAATGCGGTTTCATTTTCAACAAAAAAAGAGGTCATAAGCCTAGTCTAACCGAATAAAATGTGTGCGATAAAATTTTAATTCTTCAATAGATTCACGAATGTCATCCAGTGCTAAATGGCTGTTTTTCTTAGTAAATTTCTTAAGCATTTCCGGTTTCCAGCGGCTTGCCAACTCTTTGAGCGTACTGACATCCAAATGACGATAGTGAAAATAATCCGCCAATTCCGGCATATAGCGGTATAAAAAACGTTTATCTTGCGGCACGCTATTACCGCAAATAGGTGAAGCGCCTTTAGGTACCCATTTTTTTAAAAAATCCAGTGTTTGTAATTCTGCCGCCCGTTCGGTGAGCTTGCTCTGTTTAACACGCTCAACTAATCCGTTTGCCGTATGGGTTTTGACACACCATTCGCTCATTTGTTGCAATAATTCATTCGGTTGATGTACGGCTAAAACAGGACCTTCCGCCAAAATATTCAGATCTTTGTCCGTAACAATCGTTGCAATCTCAATAATTCGTTCTTTTTCAGGATCAAGCCCCGTCATCTCCAAGTCGATCCAAATTAAATTTTGTTTATCTTGTTGGCTCATCGCTGCCCCCTAAAAAATAAATGCTCTGCACACCCAATGTATGCAGAGCAATCCGCTGATATCTTACGCCGGATGTCTTTCTGCGACTTCTTTTAATAACGCTTGTAATTCACCTTTTTGGAACAT
>JBGXMX010000081.1:0-10618 GCA_041809245.1 Glaesserella sp. | reverse complement strand
GATCAGTTTTCTGAGAAGATCTTCAACCGTTACATCGATTGGCTTGACGGCGCACATAATACTTTCTTGCAATCTGATATTGATGAAATGCGTGCGAAATATGCCAACCAATTAGATGATGAACTCTATTCGGGCAAATTGGATATTGCATTTGCAATGTACGATTTAATGCAAAAACGTCGTTACGAACGTTATCGCTACGCTCTCTCTTTACTGGATAAAGAACCGAACTTAAAAGGCAATGATCAAATTGAAAATGATCGGGAAAAAGCACCTTTCCCTCAAACCGTTGCAGAAGCCGATCAGTTGTGGGAACAGCGTGTAAAAAACGACATTATCAATCTGTATCTGAAAAACAAAAAATGGCCGGAAATTAAGAAAACCTTAATCAAGCGTTATAATCTTGCTATTCGTCGTTTAACGCAAAATAAAGCGGATGATATTTTACAGAGCTATCTGAATGCTTTTGCCAGAGAAATTGACCCGCATACCAGCTATCTTTCCCCTCGCTCGGCCAAACGTTTCCAAGAGAGTATGAACCTTTCTTTAGAAGGTATCGGCGCAACATTGGAAATGGAAGATGATATTACTTTGATTAAATCTCTCGTACCGGGCGCACCTGCCGCACGCAGTAAGAAACTTACGGTCAACGACAAGATCGTCGGTGTCGGACAATCACCGAACCAAATTGAAGATGTTGTCGGTTGGCGCTTAGACGATGTCGTAGACAAAATTAAGGGTAAAAAAGGTACCAAAGTTTATCTTGAAATCGAGCCGGCGAAAGGCGGAAAAACCAAAATCGTGACCCTCGTTCGAGATCAAATCCGTTTGGAAGACAGTGCGGCTAAACTAAGTATTGATAAAGTAGACGGCAAGCAAATTGCTGTGATTAAAATTCCAAGTTTCTATATCGGTTTAACCAAAGATGTCAGCCAATTACTCAACCAAATGAAAGAGAAACAGGTAGATGGGCTGATTATTGATCTACGAGACAACGGCGGTGGCTCATTACCTGAAGTGGTTGAATTAACGGGATTGTTTATTCAACAAGGCCCGGTGGTTCAAGTGCGTGACGCCTTTAATCGTATTCGGGTTCATGAAGATCCGGATAACGGATTGCTTTACGACGGACGAATCATGGTGATGATTAACCGTTACAGCGCTTCAGCCTCAGAGATTTTTGCCGCCGCATTGCAAGACTATAACCGTGCAATCATTATCGGGCAACAAAGCTTTGGTAAAGGTACGGTACAGCAAAGCCGTTCGTTAAACTTCGTTCATGACTTAGATCAAGAACCGCTCGGTTTTATCCAATATACGATACAGAAATTCTATCGTATTAACGGTGGCAGTACCCAATTAAAAGGGGTTGAAGTGGATATTCCGTTCCCTGAGGTTATTGATGCAACCAAAACGGGGGAAAGTTTTGAAGACAATGCGTTACCTTGGGATAAAATCCCTCCGGCAAATTACAGTGAAGTTGCAAACGTACGAGAAGTCATCCCGACCCTTAGCGAAAAACATAGCCAACGAATCGCTAAAGAGCCCGAGTTTATTACTCTTAACGAGGATATTGCAATTCGTAAAGAACGGGATGTCCGCCAGTTTACCTCGCTTAATTTAGCCGAACGCTTGAAAGAAAACCGCTTAGACGAAGAAAAACGGTTGAAAGATTTAAATGCCCGTTTCAAACGAGAAGGTAAAAAACCGCTTAAAGATCTTGATGCGCTACCGAAAGATTACGAAGCACCCGATTTCTTCTTAAAAGAAGCCGAAAAAATCTTCGTTGATTGGCTACAAATTGATGGAAAATAGCTATCCGTTTATAATGTTTCAATATTTGACCGCCTTACAAGCGGTCTGTTTTCTTAAAAAATTTGCAAATTGGATTTTAAATAATGAAAAAAATTACGTTGCTTAGTGCTGTACTGCTGTCACATTGGGCTATTGCTGAAACTGTTCCCCCAGTGATGCAAGTACAACGCATTGCGCTAGAGCCGGCGTCTACCGATAAAATTCTTCCTCAACTGAGTTTTGAAGCACAGCAAGCTCGCGTAGCTGAGCTGGCTAAACAAGCCGAATACCGTATTTTACAGGAAGAAGAGAAGCGTTTGGCCGCAGAAAAACTACAACAAGCGCAAATTCGCATTCAGCAAGAGCTGGGTACTAAGCAATTATTACTCTCTCAAGTCGTAGCCAAAATCTACGCAGAAAATCAATTAATGCCGTTGTGGACAAATCCACAAGCGGTTAAAGTTTTTTTACGGGATTATGCACTATTTGCCGCAAGCGGTATTTCTCAGAAATCGACCGCCTCTTTACAACAAATTTTAGAAACACCCGAAGGTTTTGCTCGAGATATTCTGTTAACCGATAGTTTGTTAGATTATTTATATTACAACTATAATGTGGCAAATAACGCCAACCAGTGGTTATATAATCTCGGTAGCTATATTCCTAAAGCACCTGACGAACTGCATATCAATTTATGGTTGTCTTCAATACGCAATCAAGCCGATGCGCAGTTTATCGAAAACTTATTCCCTAAAAATCATGTTTACCAAAATACCGTACAGCAATTGCTGTCAATGAACATTGATAATCCGGATATCAAGCAATTAACGCCGACGGAAAAACCGAAGAACGCTAAAGAAAAAGGCGCTTCAGCGGAGCTTTCATTTCAGAAATTAGCGTTAAATGCCCAGCGTCTTCGTCTGATCCCTAATTTTGATAACGGCATTTTCGTCAATATTCCAAGCTATCAACTCTATTATTTCCGTGACGGAAATTTAACCTTACAATCTAAAGTGATTGTCGGACGAAACGATCGAAAAACACCCGTTATGTACAGTAAATTAAGTAATGTGGTGGTTAATCCGCCTTGGAATGTGCCGACGAGCATTAAAAACAAAGATCTGGTGCCGAAAATGCGTAAAGATCCGAGCTATGTCGATCGCAACGGCTATGAAATTATCGACCGTAGCGGCAATAAAGTTGATCCTTACACCATTGACTGGGCTATTTACGACAGCCCGGGAAAAAATTTCCCTTATCATCTCCGTCAAAAAGCGGGGGATGACAGCGCATTGGGAAGATATAAATTCAATATGCCAAGCTCCGATGCAATCTATTTACATGACACGCCAAATCGCGGACTATTTAACAAAACAAACCGAGCATTAAGCTCCGGTTGTGTCAGGGTAGCAAAATCGGATGAACTCGCTACTGTATTACTTAAAGAGGCGGGCTGGACAGAGCAGCGTAAACAAAATGTTTTAAATAGCAAAAAAACAACTTCTGCTCAAATTTATTCAAATAATCCTGTTTATCTTTACTATGTAACCGCATGGGTTGAGAACGGAAAAATCTATACATTACCGGATATTTACCGTTTTGATAGTAAATTACCTAAAACAGTGATTGATTGGGAAAAAGTAAAAAGCGTGATCTAATTCACATTTAGTAAATATTTTCTAAAATTCCATAATTTTTATGGAACTTTATGTTTAGTGCAATACTCCTAGACTATCGGAGTGTCTTATGTAAATTTACTGCACTAAATAATAAGAGGTAACAATGGAACAAACAGATTTAACACGCCGTCGCTGGCTGTCTCTCGGAGGTATTCTGCTTGGTGCAAGTCTATTACCTAATTGGGTCAGCGCCAGTGTTTCAACCCCTAAGCCACTAATTTTACGTTTGCGTAACATCAATACCGGCGAAGTATTAAACGCCCAGTACTCTAAAAACGGTTTTTCCGGCAAAATGTTGGGTAAATTAAATCACATCATGCGTGATCGTAGAACAAATCAAGTACGAAAAATCGACCCGAAACTGTTTCATAAATTGACTCAAATTCAGGCGAAATTAGGTGCTCGTAATTCGGAAATTATCATTATCAGCGGCTATCGTTCCCCTCAAACGAATGCTCAAATGCGTCAACGTAGCCGTGGAGTGGCCAGTAATAGCTACCATACCCGCGGACAAGCAATTGATTTACGTATTTCAAACATTCCGCTGGCAAAACTTAAAGCCGCAGCGGAAAGCCTAAATAACGGGGGAGTCGGCTTTTATCCGCAAAGCAACTTTGTACACGTAGATACAGGCCCTGCTCGCACATGGAGAGGGATATAAAACAGCATATGTTTAATCTGAATATTATCCCCGTCAGTGTATTTCAGCAAAACTGTACCGTTATTTGGGATGATCACAAAAATGCAGCAATTATTGATGCCGGCGGAGATGCCTCTAAAATTATTCAATTCGTCGAACAACAAAATCTAAAGGTTGAAAAGCTACTGATTACCCATGCGCATCTCGACCATATTATGGCAGTAGAAGAGATAAAAGATTACTTCAAGGTTGAGGTTTTTGGTTCGCAACGTGAGGATCAGGTGCTTTTTGAACAATTACCTCAAATATGTACCGCTTACGGTCTCCCTCCCGTTGCCGGTTTTTTACCTGATTACTGGCTGGAAGAGGGAGATTGTGTAAAAGTCGGCGATCTCACTTTTCATATCCGCCATTTACCCGGACATTCTCCCGGACACATCGGTTTTTTTGAATTTAACCATAAAATTGCCTTCACCGGTGATGTTCTCTTCCGAAACAGTATCGGACGAACAGATCTATATCGCGGTGATTTTGATCAACTGATTGACACGATTAACACAAAATTATTTGATCTAGACGATGATTTCATCATCATACCGGGACATAATGCTCATACAACCATCGGCTATGAGAAACAACATAATCCATTTTTGAAATAAGAAATATGCTTAAAAAATCTCTGTTAATCCTTGCTTTCTCACTCTCTTTAGCGGCTTGCTCTTCTTCAATCAATCCGGAAACCGGACAACGCAATGATCCGCTGGAGCCGTTTAACCGAGCCCTGTGGAAAGTCAATTATGAATATTTAGATCCCTATGTATTAGAACCCGTGGCAAAAGGCTGGCGGGATTATGTTCCTTCTCCGATAAAAACCGGGTTAACTAATGTCGCAAACCATTTGGATGAGCCGGCAAGTTTTGTCAATCACCTGTTAGAGGGAAATGGTCAACAGGCAATGATTCATTTTACCCGTTTTTGGTTTAACACCGTCTTCGGCTTAGGCGGATTAATTGATTTTGCCAGCCTCACAAATGATCTGAAAGTAGAAGGATCTCGTCGGGAATTTGGTGACACTTTAGGGTATTACGATGTTCCAGCCGGTACCTATGTGATGTTACCGGCTTACGGCCCCGCCACTCCACGCCAGGATCTCGGCAGATTAGTGGATGGTACATACCCTGTTCTTTCACTGTTAACTTTCCCGATGACTGCCACAAAATATGTGATACAAGGTATCGACAGCCGTTCCAAGCTACTCGGACAAGAAGCGCTCTTAAAACAGTCTCAAGATCCGTACATCACCTTCCGTGAAGCTTATTTCCAAAATTTAGAGTTTAAAATTAAAGACGGAAAAGGCGAGGCGGGCGAGATACAAGAAACGCTTTCGGAAGAAGAATTAAAAAACATCGACTAATAAAAGTATCACGTGGTCTTTATAAGAACTGTTGTATAGAAAAAGTCACTAACATAATGAAAATTTGTCAGTGACTTTTTTGTTCCATACCGCTTTATTACAACTCCTGATACAGCTTAAACGCCTGCCGATCGGACATACTGGCGAGATAGTCACAAATTACCCGCGGGCGTTTATTGCTTTCACTCTGTTGCCAACGCTCGGCAACATTTTTAGGCAACAAGCGGGCGGGATCACAACTGAGCATATCAAACAGATCCATTAAAATACGCTGTCCCCGATATTCTACCCGTTGGGTTTTACTGTCACAGATAACATATTGATAGACAAAATCTTTGAGAACTTTCAGTACCGCCTCTACCTCACTTGGCAGAACCGCATTAAAACGTAATAACGGTTCTTCAAACTCCGCCATCGATTGCCACTGCACGTTCGTGACAAAATAATTGACTAAGGCACCGATAACGTCCTTACGTTCGTAGCGGTGATGAGAAAACAGTTTTTGACGGATTTCAGGCAAACGCTCTTTAATCCAAACGGATTCGCAATCCGCAAAAGCAGCTTCCGCATGCTGCCACGACTGTGGTGTCACCATGCCGCCGACAATCGCATCCTCTAAATCATGCACACCGTAAGCAATATCATCGGCTAATTCCATAATGCTGCAATCTAACGACTTATACACCGGCTCATTCGGCAGCCAAGATTGTTGATTTACCACCACCGTGGTAAACAGCGCTTTATCCTGTTTTGAAAGCGGTTTTAACACCCAATCAAAAAAGGTATGGTCATCATCAAAAATACCTTTGTTGGTTTTCAATTCGTGTAAATTGATAAAACGGCCGCTTGGCAATGGCTTAGGTTCTTGCGGCAAGGTTTTACTCAACAAAGCGGGATATTTGATAATCCCAAGCAACGTACGGCGTGTGAGGTTCATCCCAAACTTTTCCGTATAAGGTTCTAATTGGGTGACAATCCGAAACGACTGGGCATTCCCTTCAAAGCCGCCATGTTGCTGCATTTTGTAATTTAATGCCATTTCGCCACCGTGTCCGAATGGAGGGTGTCCCAAATCGTGAGCAAAGCAGAGTGATTCAATCAAACTACGGGAAGGTAATAAAGCACTCAAATTTTCACAAAATTTTGCAAAATATTGCCCGCTTACCGCTTGAAAGCCTTTTACGTCTTCTGCCAATTTGGCGCGTAAACTACTGCCGATTTGCGCTACTTCAAGGGAGTGAGTCAACCGAGTTCGATAAAAATCGTCCTCACCCACTGCATGAATTTGTGTTTTCGCCTGTAAACAACGAAATGCCTCCGAATGCAAAATGCGCCCGCGATCACGCTGAAAAGGCGAGCGGTGATCTTGCTCTCGCTGTTTATCGCTTAAAAAGCGCTCTGTCCAAGGGGAAGATGACATCAATAACTCCTTTTTCTGCTTAGAAAGGTTCGTTTATAATAGCGCAATCTTATTTCTGTTCAATCATTATCCAAATGGCACTGTTTTATTCTGACAAAATTGCAAAAAAATCGGCAAAATCGACCGCTTTACGCACCTTTCATATTCAAGATCTTGATTATCAAGGTTTAGGAGTCGCAAAAGCGGACGGTAAAATTTGGTTTGTCGAAAACGCCTTGCCCAATGAGCGGGTAGAAGCCAAAGTGATTGAAGAAAAGCGCCAGTACGGACGGGCGCAAGCGGTCAAATTTGAGCAAAAATCTGTAATTCGCCAAACGCCGGACTGTGTTTACTATGCCAAATGCGGCGGCTGTCAAATGCAGCATATTCCCCTTGAACTGCAACGCAATACTAAACAAAAAGCCCTTTTTCAACGCTTACAAAAACTACAATCCAAGCCAATCGTACAGCAGCCGATGATAATCGGCGAGGATAAAGGCTATCGTCGTCGGGCAAAATTAAGTATCCGTTTTGAGAAGGAACTGCCGATTATCGGCTTTCGTCAAGAGCAATCACAACAGGTGGTCGAGATCTCACATTGCGCAGTACTGGAACCTGAGCTTTCAGCGCTGCTTTTGCAACTGCAACAGCTGTTTGCCCGATGGAAGAATAAAAAGCAGCTCGGTCATATTGAGCTGGTTCAAGCCGACAACGGCACGGCGATGTTATTACGCCATGTCGGTAAGTTACATCCGCTAGACCAAAATGCATTAATGACGTTTGCCGAACAACAACGGATGATGCTGTTTGTAATGAGCGATAAAGCACAGATTGAACATTGGTTCGGCGAACAGCCCTATTATCAACTAAACGGTTTAAAGCTCTTTTTTTCGATCCGTGATTTTATTCAGATCAACCGTGAGTTAAATCGGAAAATGGTACAAACCGCGTTGGATTGGCTTGAACTGCGCCCGACGGATCGGGTTCTTGATCTCTTTTGCGGAATGGGAAATTTCACCTTACCTTTGGCACAACACGCCAAATCCGTGGTCGGAATTGAAGGCGTTGAAGCAATGGTGGAACAAGGGCGCTACAATGCTCAAATCAACGGCTTAAGCAATGTCGATTTTTACCGAACCAACCTTGATGAGCCTTTTGCAGACCAGCCGTGGGCGACTGAATCTTTTGATAAAGTACTACTCGATCCTGCCCGCAACGGCGCATTGTTTGCGTTAGAACATCTCTGCCGGTTAGCGCCTGAGCGGATTTTATACGTCTCTTGCAATCCAGCAACCCTCGTACGGGATGCAGAAAAATTAATTCAACAAGGCTATCAACTCAGCCAATGCGCCATGATCGATATGTTCCCCCACACAGGGCATTTGGAATCGATTTCGTTATTTACCAAAGGCTGATTTTGCAAAAATTTCGGCAAATAAGGGCGCTTGTTTACTCATAAGGAGCAAAAAATGCAATTTACCGATCCAACTCTACAACTGACCCACTATCATCAGATCCCAATAATTGAGATCACTCACCCGAAAGTCAAAGCTAAAGTCGCTTTACAGGGCGCTCATCTTTTAAGTTGGCAGCCGGCACACTCGGCGCAGGATGTTTTTTGGTTGAGCGAAGTGGAACCTTTTAAACTCGGCAACGCCATTCGCGGCGGTGTGCCGATTTGCTATCCGTGGTTTGGCGGTGTTAAGCAACCGGCGCACGGTACGGCACGTAATCGTTTGTGGGAATTGTCCGCTTATCACGTTCAGCCTGAGCAAGTGAAACTGGAATTCAGCTTGTTTGACGATAATAAAAATCTCGAAGCAAAAATGGAAATGGAGCTGGGCGAAACCTGCCAATTACGTTTTACCCATTTAGCCGAGGGCGAGGCTCAGGTGGCGTTGCATAGCTATTTCAAGGTCAAAAATATTGAGCAAGTGGAACTGTTTGGACTACCTGACAGAGCCTTTAATTCCCTTATTCAGCAACAACAAGCGGTCAGTTCTCCGCGAAAAATTGCAGAATTGGTCGATGAGATTTATGAAGCTAATCAGCAGCCAACGCTTATCCAAGATCTTGGCTATTCCCGTCAAATTGAAGTCGAACACTGCAATGCCAGCGAAGTCGTCGTGTGGAATCCGTGGCATAAAGTAATGAGCGGGATGAGCGAGACCGGCTATCGCACCATGGTCTGTGTCGAAACCGCACGTATTCACCAATTATTGCGTTCAGGCGAGCAAGTTAGCGTGAAGATTAGCGTAAAAGATCAGTAATTTATGCTATGATTCGCTCCATTAAGCCCGATGGGGCATTTTTATTTTGAGAAAAGAGTATGACAATTTTAAAAAATGATCGTTATTTAAAAGCATTACTGCGTGAACCAGTTGATATGACACCGGTATGGATGATGCGCCAAGCCGGACGTTATTTACCGGAATATAAAGCAACCCGTGCACAAGCGGGTGATTTTATGTCTCTATGCCGCAATGCGGATTTAGCGTGCGAAGTGACCCTTCAACCTTTACGTCGTTATGCGTTAGATGCTGCTATCTTATTCTCAGATATTCTCACCATTCCGGATGCCATGGGATTAGGTTTAAGTTTTGGGGCGGGCGAAGGGCCTAAATTTGCGCGTCCGATTGAGCGTAAAGCTGATGTCGATCAGCTGCCTATTCCTGATCCTGAACAAGAATTGCAATATGTGATGAACGCAGTGCGCACGATTCGCCGTGAATTGAAAGGCGAAGTGCCGTTGATTGGTTTTTCTGGTAGCCCTTGGACATTAGCGACTTATATGGTTGAAGGTGGAAGTAGCAAAGCCTTTACCAAAATCAAAAAAATGCTGTATGCCGAGCCTGCATTGCTACACGCCTTATTAGATAAACTTGCCGACAGTGTAATCCTTTACTTAAACGCTCAAATCAAAGCTGGAGCACAAGCAGTCATGGTCTTTGACACTTGGGGTGGCGTATTGGCTCACCGTGATTATCACGAATTTTCCTTACGCTATATGCACAAAATCGTCGATGGCTTAATCCGTGAAAATGAAGGTAGAAAAGTGCCTGTGACCTTATTCACGAAAGGCGGTGGTCTATGGTTGGAAGCCATTGCTGACACAGGCTGTGATGCGGTCGGGTTAGACTGGACGGTGGATATCGCTGATGCTCGTCGCCGTGTCGGACACAAAGTTGCCTTGCAAGGCAATATGGATCCAAGCGTACTCTATGCAAGCCCTGAACGTATCGAACAAGAAGTGAAAGCGATTTTAGCCGGTTTCGGACAAGGTTCAGGTCATGTGTTTAACCTTGGTCACGGTATTCATCAAGATGTACCGGTGGAAAGCCCGAAGGTGTTTGTCGATGCAATCCATGAATTTTCTAAAGCGTATCATTTAGAGGATAAATAATGCGAAACCCTATCCATAAACGTATCGAACGTTTTGAAAGCTGGCAACATCTCACCTTTATGGCGTGTTTATGCGAACGCATGTACCCTAACTTCCAACTCTTTTGTGAGGTTAGCAAGCGGTCAGATGATGCCAAAATTTTCCAAAATATCTTAAATTTAGTTTGGGAACATTTGACGATTAAAGGTGCAAAAATCAATTTTGAGAATCAGCTCGAAAAATTGGAAACTGTTATTCCTGATGTTAATGAATTTGATTTTTACGGTGTATTCCCTGCCGAAGATGCTTG
>JBGXMX010000080.1:0-5830 GCA_041809245.1 Glaesserella sp. | reverse complement strand
GTTAATACTGCGATTTTTTTTACCATATTAAAACACCTATAAAAGAATAATTAAATCTGTGAAATAAATTGAAAACGGTGCGAAGATTACCTTATAACGCCTTTTCGTTCTAGCAGAAAATCGGGAAATTTACGATTTTTTGATCTAAATGGAGATTAATTTTCCAAAATATCAATAGCAAAATCCAATGCCTCAAAAAAACGCTCAAGATCGGCTTGGACATTGTAGTGGGCAAGGGAAATTCGCAAAGTACCCGTTTGCGCCAAATAACGTAAATAGGGCTTAGCGCAATGTTCGCCGCTGCGTAATGCTATTTTCTGCTCCGTTAAAATTGCGGCGACATCGGCATGATGCTGATCGTTAAACACAAAGCTTATCGTCGGACTGTTACTTCTTTCTCCCAAAATTTGCAAATTTTTATTTAAAAGTAACCGCTTGCGGGCGTAATCCGCCAGTTGGTAGAGATTTTGATTGAGTAAGCGGAAATCCCACTGAGTCCACCATTCCAATACTTCACCAAAGGCAATGATCCCTGCGATATTCGGTGTGCCGGCTTCTAAACGATAAGGTAGTTCAGCCAAAGTGAGTTTTTGTTCGGTGATCTGTTGTAACATTTTTCCGCCAAAAAAGAGCGGTCGAAGCTGTTCAAGGCTGGAAAGTTTGCCGGTTAAAACCCCCACCCCAGTCGGGCCGTACATTTTATGGGCTGAGAACGCATAAAAATCGGCATCGAGTTTTTGTACATCAATTTGTTCGGAACAAACCGCTTGAGCGACGTCAAGGACGATTTTTGCCGAGCATTGTCGGCGAATTAACGGAATTAAACGTTCGGCAGGCTGACGAACGCCGCTGACATTGGACACAAGGTTAAAAGCCACGATTTTAGTACGCTCGGATAATGCGTTTTGCAGGGTTTCTGCGGCAATTTGATAGTCACCGTTAAGCGGTAATACGATGAGTTTCGCCTGTTTTCGTTCGGCAAGCTGCTGCCAAGGAATGAAATTGGCGTGATGTTCTGCGACGGAGATCACAATTTCATCACCGGCTTCAATGCCGTCGGCTAAACCATTTGCGACTAAATTGAGGGAATGGGTTGTGCCGCTAGTCCAAATAACCGCTTCTCTTGCTTCAACATTAAAACGTTTGGCGACGAAATCCCTTGCCGATTCATAACGGCGGGTTTGTTCAAAATCATATTGGCTGCGATGAACGGAACCGGAGGAACGGTAAAAATTGATGCTGCTGTCCAGTAATATCTGAGGCTTTAGCGTAGTGGCGGCTGAATCTAAATATGTCCATTCCGGATTTGCTTCAAAAAAGGGGAAATGGGTGCGAAATTGGTGATTAATCATTGTGTTGTTCCTTTCGATAGAGTTTGTTACAAGGAATGCCATCGTTATTGCCGTCTAATTCTTTCCGGCCGCATTGCTGAAAATAGCGTTGAGCCGATTTAAAGTGACCGATTTGAGCGCAGCTGAGTTTTATATTGCAGTTAACCGTTGCAAGCGGTTGGTTTTGTGCAGAATTTTGCAAATTTTTAGACGAATGAGAGCGCTTGTAAGCCCGCCACTCTGCGGGATGAGTCGGTTTTGGATCTTGCCATAAACCGATTCGTTGTAATTGCGCTTGCTGTTGAGCCTGTTGATAGTCCGTCAGCTTTGTTTGGTATGTCCAAGCCATACCTTGTTCGATTAAGGCTAAATTGACGTTTCTACCTTGCTGATCGTAAACAATCGCCAATATCCGCTGATATTTATCGTAGCCTAACGACGTTAAGGTTAAGGGCTGCTGAAAAATAAGCCGGGAGAGCGCTTGTTTGGCTCGCTGACCATAAGCCTGCCCAAGTTCAGGCGCATCAATATGTGCCAGTCGTACCGTCAACTGCTGATTCTTTTGTAAGCAAGAAAAGGTATCGCCGTCACGAATACCGACCGCTTTACAAGATAAGCCGGACGGAAAATCAAGAGAAAATGCCGTTTTAACCAGAGAAATATATAACAAAAAGCCAATAAAATAGGTAATAATTTTTTTCATTTGTTTAGAATTGGTTTTAAATACTAAAAACAGTAGGTTGTTTGGTATATAAGTTTTATTTTTCTATAAAAATCAGAAGGTTATTGAATTATAAATGTTTTTATCGCTACAATCACAAACCTTGTTATTTTCTGTTTTATTTTTGGAGATATTTTATGTCACAACAACAAAATGAGCCAGTATCAACTTGGCGTTCAAAATTTGCAGCAATGGGGCCGGGCATTTTAATGGCTTCTGCGGCAGTCGGCGGTTCGCATATTATTGCGTCTACTCAAGCCGGTGCGATTTACGGCTGGCAATTAGCTTTAATCATTATTTTAGCCAACTTATTTAAATATCCTTTTTTCCGTTTTGGGGTGCAATATACCTTAGCCTCAAATAAAACCTTGTTGGAAGGTTATAAAGAAAAAGGCGGGATTTATCTTTGGGTGTTTTTTATTCTTAACGTGTTTGCCGCGATGATCAACACCGCAGGTGTGGGGATTGTCACCGCAGCAATTTTAAGTTTTATCCTACCGAAATCGTGGGGATTAACTATTCCGCAACTCAGTACGATCGTAATTGCGGTTACGTGGGGGATTTTATTATTGGGTAAATACCGCTTCTTAGACAGATTATCCAAATGGATCATGATTGCCTTGACGATTTCAACCGTCACCGCTGTCGTGATCGCCGCCTTAAAAGGCAGTGTAATGACTCCCGAATTCGTAGAGCCGTCACCTTGGAATCTTGCTTCATTAGCCTTTATCGTCGCATTAATGGGATGGATGCCGGCACCGATTGAAATTTCAGCCATTAACTCAATGTGGGTTGTTGCGAAAAAACGTTTCTCTCAAGTCAGTTATAAAGACGGCTTATTTGACTTTAACGTCGGTTTTATCGGCACGGCGATTTTGGCGATTGTATTCCTTGCTCTCGGTGCAATCGTACAGTACGGTTCGGGTGAAGTGGTTGAACAAGCAGGGGTAAAATATATTGCCCAATTGATTAAAATGTACGCTTATGCCATCGGCGACTGGTCTCGTTTATTAATTGCTTTCATTGCCTTTATGTGTATGTTCGGTACGACGATTACGGTTATTGACGGCTACTCGCGTGCTAATGCGGAAGCGCTTCGTCTCTTGTTGAATAAAAAAGAAAGTTCACAATTACAATTAAATATTTGGATGACGGTGACTTCTGCCATCGGCATTATCATCATCACTTCATTTATGAGTGATGTGGCGACAATGTTAAGCTTTGCGATGATCTGTTCTTTCGTATCAACACCGATTTTTGCGTGGCTAAACCTTTCTTTAGTCTTAAAAGGCGAGCATCGTGTAACGGGCGGTTTGTTATGGCTGTCAATCATCGGTTTGATTTATCTTTCAGGCTTCACACTTCTCTTTATTGCTCATCAAACAGGTTTATTAAGTTAATTTAAACCTAACACAAGCGGTCGGTTATGTGCAAAATTTTGCAAATAACCGACCGCTTGTCTTTTGAAATACTCTGATAGCGTACATTTTCTGGCGTACGTCGTACGTTTTCATTAAATTTGTCTGTTACAAATAAGCGCTGTCTCGCAGTTCAATTGATTTACGGATGATGTCAGCTATCTCAAAGGGATAAAACCTCCGCCTTAGCGTTTAAGATTGTAACGGATAAAGATCCAATTTCGCCATCAATACTTGGTCATGATCTTCTTCAGGGTTTTCTGTTGTGAGCAATTTATCCCCATAGAAAATCGAATTTGCTCCCGCCATAAAACATAAGGCTTGCATGGCTTCCGGCATATTGCCACGCCCTGCGGATAAACGAACGTAGCTTTTCGGCATGGTAATCCGCGCAACCGCAATGGTTCTGACAAATTCCGTCCAATCCAGATCTTCCGCTTCGGCTAATGGTGTGCCTTCTACTTTGACTAATTGGTTAATCGGCACGCTTTCCGGTTGTGGATCAAGGTTAGCTAAACTTGCGATTAATCCTGCTCGTTCCGGACGGGTTTCATTCATTCCTACAATTCCGCCACAGCACACTTTTAATCCCGCATGACGCACTTTGCCGAGTGTGTCCATACGGTCATCATGAGTGCGCGTATGGATAATTTTGTGATAGCTGTCGGGATCGGTATCGAGATTATGGTTGTAGTAATCCAAACCGGCCTCTTTCAACTCTTCCGCCATACCTTCTTCCAGCATACCAAAGGTGCCGCAGGTTTCTAAGCCGAGATCTTTGACTGCCGAAATAATTTTTGTGACCACTTCAATGTCTTTCGGCTTCGGTCCGCGCCATGCGGCTCCCATACAGAAACGGCTTGCCCCACGAGCTTTTGCAATGCGTGCTTTTTCGAGAATTTCTTCTACGTCTAGCATGGTTTGACGCTCAAGCCCAGTATCGTAGCGGGCAGATTGCGGGCAATATTCGCAATCTTCAGGACAGCCACCGGTTTTAATCGAGAGCAAGGTGGAAAGTTGGATTTCTTGCGGATTAAAGTTTTCACGGTGAACCTGTGCTGCTTTAAATACCAGCTCCATAAACGGCATGGCAAACAGTTCTTCCACTTGGCATTTACGCCAGTATTGTGCGGTAGGATGTGGGGTGAGTTCGCTTTTGGCTTTAAGGCGAAGGTTGAAGGTGGTCATTGGGATTCCTTAAAATAATGTAACAAGCGCTAGATGGCGCACGTTTTTAACGTGTGTCGTATACTTCTTGTACTTTTATTTAGGCACTCGTTACAAACGAGTGCCATCTTGTGTAATAAAACATTAAATTTTACGGTATTTCGTATGCTGTTTCACCGCTTTACGGATTTGTCGTGTGCTGGTACGACGACGGTTTTTCGTGACATCGACTTTCGTTTCCGTTTCAGGCTTTAAGCCGACCAATTCACGTAAGTAATTGACTTGCTCCAACCCCATCTCTTCCCAACCGCCACGAGGTAAACTTTTTTCAAGTTTGATATTGCCGTAACGAATACGAATCAAACGGCTGACTTGAATCCCTTGTGATTCCCACAAGCGACGAACTTCACGGTTACGCCCTTCGGTTAAAGTGACGTCAAACCATTGGTTAATCCCTGTTCCGCCAACCGCTTTGATCTGCTTGAAATTTGCCGGACCGTCTTCTAACTGCACGCCTTTGCGTAGCCGCTGTAACATGGCATCGTCAACTTCACCGAATACCCGCACCGAATATTCCCGTTCGACTTCACGGCTTGGGTGCATGAGACGGTTGGCAAGTTCACCGTCAGTGGTGAAGAGCAATAAGCCTGAGGTGTTAATATCTAAACGCCCCACAGCAATCCAGCGGGAGCCGGTTAAACGCGGTAAGCGGTCGAATACGGTCGCTCTGCCTTCGGGGTCGGAACGGGTACAGAGTTCGCCTTCGGGTTTGTAATACATTAATACACGGCAGATTTCTTTTTGTGCAGGGATGAGACTGACTAAATTGCCGTCGATACGGATTTTGGTGCTGGAGCTAACCTGTACACGGTCGCCGAGGGTAGCAATTTGACCGTCCACACTCACTCGCCCTGCCGCAATCACTTCTTCAATTTCACGGCGAGAGCCTTGTCCTGCACGGGCAAGAATTTTTTGTAGTTTTTCACCGACGATTTTGTCGTTCGTTTTGTTTTCCGCTTCGATGGAAGCGGTCGGTTTCGGTGATTTTTTTACAAGTGGTTTACGGTTTTGTGTTTCTTGGCGTGTATTACGCGGAGTCGGCTTTTGCAAAGTTTTTGCAGAATCAGACCGCTTGTTGGCGGTCGGTTTACGAAATGTCGTCATTTAAGTTCCTTATTTGTCGCTTTCACAAG
>JBGXMX010000079.1:0-6887 GCA_041809245.1 Glaesserella sp. | reverse complement strand
TGCTACACAACAAGCAAACATTGATGCGGGCGAGATCAATAACTCGCAAGGTTTAATTCGTGCTGTAATACGTCCGCCTTGATTATCAACCAATGCCGCATTCAGTGTTAAATCTGTTGCCACAATACCTTGTGTTTCATTTGCCAACGTATTGCGGTTATTTAAGGTATTTTGAACATTCAATGTCGCAACGTTTGCCTGAATTGCACCTTGATGATTATCTAATGCGCCTGCTTCAAGTTGTAGTGTGCCATTTTCAACAGCAACGACACCTTTTTCATTATGCAATGTAGATTGATGAGCCTGTATCATCAGTTTATCGCCAAGGCTGGCAATCATTCCCTGCTGATTTTTCAGTTCCTGTTTAACATCTAGCATTGCCTGCTGGCGAGCAATCAGTTTACTTTCCTGATTATCGAAAGTTTGAGCTTGAAGATTAACCTGCTGCCCACTGATTTCGCTTTGGTGATGAGATTGAATATGATCGACCACCATATTCAGTATATTGGTACTCACTAAACCGGCTTGTTGAATTAGATCATTTGAATTTAAATCAAGTTGCGAAGCCGCAAGAATCGCCCCGCCGTGATTAGTCAAAGCAGATCCCGTCACTTTATTCTTATCGTAAGAAAGAATTAATCCATTATCATTATTTAGCACACGAGCATTCAAGACTAATGTCTGTTGAGCAATAATGCCCTTATCTTTTTGGTTTGTTAGCGTGTTTTGGTTATAAAGTGCTTGATTATTTGTCTCTAACGCCACATTTTGAGCAGAGATTACCCCTTGCTGATTATGCAATTCCCCACTTGTTACCGTGATATTTTTTGCTGCCGCCAGCGTACCGTTTTCATTCAGCAAGCGATGACCTTGCGTATCAATCATCATATCCTCTTGCTGGCTACCTAGTGTGCCTCGGGTATTATTCAATACACTGCCTGTTAAAATATAACCATCTCGTTTTGCAACAACACGACTATCTTGATTATTGAAGCCTAGTGCTGTGGTGATATTAAACGTATCCGCAAAAATCACACTTTGAGCGGTCGAATTTAATGTACCAACACTCACATTTAAACGCTCCGCCTCAACCGTGCCTGCCGTTTGGCTTAAATTCCCGGTCAGTGCCAAGGTTGCCTGTTGGCTTGCATTGAGCGTGCCGTGATGGTTAGTCAGATTTTGTGCGTTTAAGGCGAGGTTTTGTTGGGTATAAACCAAACCTTGGTCGTTATTTACGTTCGTGGCAGAAAACTGTTGATTGCCACCACTGACTACTCGCCCTTGTTGGTTGGAAAAATTGGACGACTGAATATTTAATTGTCCCAACGCCACAATGCCTTTATCTTGTGCCTCTGTTAAGGTGTGTTGGTTCGAGAGCGCTTGCCCGTGGGTATTTATCGTCACATTTTGGTGAGATTGAATTAAACCGCCGTCATTCATCAATTCACCCGAATTGATGGCAACATCTTTCTCTGCCACCAATGAGCCTTGTGTCGAATCTAATTTACCTCGCTCGGTATTAACCGTCAGTTTGCCTTTTGCAATCAAACGCCCTTGTTGGTTATCCACGCCTTGGGCATTAACGGTTAAATCCCCTTGGGTTTTAAAGGTACCGACGCTATTGTGTAATGTATCTGCAACATTCAGTTTTAATTCGCCTGTACCGGTTTGTTCCCAAGTAGCTCCTTTCGTATTCAATGAGCTTTGTTTCGTCGTGATTTTTTCTGCTTTTACATCGCTATGTTGAGTTTCAAGCGAGGTTGGCGTGGTTAAGGCTAACTCGGTATGAGCAATCAAGGTCGCATTGTTAGCTTGAATTTTGCCTTGAGATGCATTGACGTTGACTGCATGCGCAGAAGTCTGACTGTGGTCTAAATCAGCTTCCGAGCTGCTGACATTGATATTGCCAGAAGCCACGTTTTTACCTTGTAATGTGGCTTTCCCTGTGGTGGTGACGGTAATCGACTTACCTTGTGCCGATTGGGGTTCAAGTGTGCGAACTTCACCTTGTGCACTATCTTTAACCTCGACACCCGAGGCAATCAGTGATGATATGGAAGCGGTGACTGTTGGAGCCTTATAGGTGATATGCCCTTTTGCCACCGTTTCACCTTGCTGGTGAATGGCTTGGTTTGCTGTTTGATGAATATGACCGTCACGTGCGACTACAGAGCCATCTTGTTGAATGTCTGATGCCGTGCTAAAGGTGATATTCCCCTGACGGTTTTGAATCTTGCCTCGGTTTTCAATGCCTTTTGTGCCTGTAAGTTGAACGGCATGATGCGCATTTAACGTGCCTTTATTCACAATTCGCCCTTGGCTGTCGATATGTAAGGTATCTGCACTGGCACCGATATGTCCTGCATTACGTACCCCGACACCATGTTCGGTACCAATAAGGTGGATTTTACCTGAGTACATACCACCTAGTTCGCCGACATCGATAGCAAATTGTGGCTGACTTTCTGTTGCAAGCGGTTGGTTTGTGTGAATGATTTGCAAATCGCTCGGGTTATCTGACCGCTTGACGGTATTTTTACCTGTTACCACCTTAGCTTCTTTTTTCGACCAAATACCTGCATTGACTTCTGTCTCTCGAGCAATAATCTCCGTATAATCGACACGGCTATTGTCCAACCCTTTACCTGAAACTTTGACCTTACCTTTTTCCACCACAAAACTGTCAAGGTGACCGTTTTTAATTTGCGGTTTACCTGTGGTGAGAGTTGCTCGGTCGGAGTTGATGATGCCACAGCCTTCACAATGTAAACCCGATGGGTTGGCGATAATCACATCCGCTTTTTTACCTGCTACTTCCACATAGCCTTTTAAAACGGATGGGTCGGATGAATTCACCTCATTTAGAATGACCTTCGCTTCACCTTTTGCCAAATAAGGGTTGCCCGTAATTAAGCCACCTTGTTGGGTTTGCACATTGGTGCGGCTATTGTTAAGAATTGCACCTTTGGTATCGACATCAAATTTTGAGTATTTATTATGTGAAAGCCCCTTGTCGTTCGGGGTTTGAATATTGACTTGCGGTAAACCATTTGCCGTTTGTAGCACTATCGGTTGTTGATTTTTCGGGGCAGATTTATCGGCTTGAATAATCAGATTGGCTAATGCTGAATCAGAGAATGCCACAAAGCCTAATGCACAATAAAGGCTAAAGGTAAGCGGTCGGATTTGGACAAAAATTTGCGATAAGCTAAACGCGGATTGCTCCGTAGATTTACCTTCGGATTTTGCTAATTCAGACGTCACCACAAGGCGTTGAAGGGTTTTACTAAAAATCACACGAAAACATTTTTTATTCATTTTTCACTCCGAGACATCAAAAATCAATGAAAGACAATCAGCCATTAAAAACTGTAGCCAATATTAAAACCTGCTACCGCATCCGAGGTTCTAAAACCTTCAGGCTTACGGATAGGTCTGCCGACAAAAACATCATAATAAAATCCACCGAAACCACCTTTTAAGCCTAGTGCAGCACCCATTAAATGATGTCCAAGCTGTGATTCAGTTGACCAACCCATCACCCGTCCACCATCCAAGGCGAGATAAAGCTGATGCCCTTTACGATTCACATTCCAAGCTAACTCGTTACGCCATAACCAACCTCGCTCACCGGATAAAGTCAGCTCACCATCAAAGCCACGCACCGTATAACGCCCGCCGATACTAAAACGGTCTTGGGCAATCAGCGGTGTTTTATTCCATTGTGCATTCCAACTACTTTGGTACTGCCACGGTTGTTCACCTAACATAAATGGCTTGGTTAGCTCAATGGAGGCGGTGATTATTTTAGGGCGAGATGTACCTTCTCCCCAAAGCTCTTCAGGTGCTTCAAGCGAGCCTCTTACACCTGTGCCTCTTTTATAATTTGCCGATAACTCAAGAGTTGTATCACCGATATATTCTTTATGAGAAATGCCCGCTTCCCATCCCGCCATACGGCGTTTTTGTACGTCAATTTCCGCACCGTCAATGTAGTTTTGCGATTGACGAGACCAAAACGAGCCTGAAATCGACGTTTTACGTTTGCTGTCACGGTAGAGTAAATAAGAAAGTGTCGCTTTGGTGGTATTACTTTCACCGGCATACAGGTAGTTATTATTAAAAGCACCGAAGACTTCTTGATGGTAACGGTTATAGGTTTGTGAAGCAGAAAGTGTCCAATAACCAAATGGGATAGAATAGTAAAACGTGAGATTTTTAGTCGCACGCTTTCCGTCTTCATCATCGCTACTTTTTAAACTGTGGGTGAAGCTGGTATAAAACAGGTCATTGGCTGAAAACAGGTTATCCCAAGAGAGTGTACCTGAAGCTTGGTATTTACCTGTTGAAGTAGAGCCTGAATCATCTAAACCGAGATTAACACGGAAAGGGAACGCTTGTTGGTAGCTGATTTTAATATCGCTGACACCGACATCCGTTTCACTTGGTAATATCTCAATATTGGTTTCGGCGGTTGGAACACGTTTGAGATTTTCAAGGGATTGTTCAATCTCCCTGACATTTAAAACATCGCCTTTCGCAAAGGTAAGCCCCGTTAATGCATGCAAGCGTGTGAAGCGTGGGACATTGCCACTGTCGGAAACTAACGTATTCCCCACCTTACCTGCAATCACCGTGAGTGTTAACGTTCCTGAGCGCAAATCTTGCTCTTGGGTCACTACTCTTGTCGTCACATAACCTTTTTCAATGATACGATTTTGAATTTGCTTCATTAAAATACCTAAACCTTCACCGCCGAAACAGTGTGGTAAGGTTAAGTTTAAATCATGAGCGGCTTTATCAAATGCCCATTGGAATTGGCTTTCAGAGGAAGTGGGCGTAGTGGAGTAATCGACGAGACTAATACGATGGATGGGGTAGCAAGGCATTTCGTGGTTTGATAATGTCAACCTTTCCTTATTGGTGGTATCTAAACGGACATCAGATTGAGGTCGCAATATTTTATCTTGTGCTTGTTGAGTGTGTTGCTGTCGTTGTTGTTGCGTTGCATCAATTTGATTTAAGCGAGAGAAGTTTTCAGTTTGATTAGCAAAAAGAGAATGAGAAATACCGGCAAACATCATTACCGAATAAATATGCTGATGAACTACTTTCATATTTGGACTCAAGATGACGAAATTTATGTCGTTAATTTTATGCTATTTATAATTTATTATCAAATATTCAATTAATTTAAAATACTTCAATTAAATAACTTTATTTATTTTAAATATTAAATTAAAAAATAAAGCAACCCATTGCTGAGTTGCTTATAAAAGGAACATTTTCTTCAAAATGTCAACGCACATTAAGAAGTCGGGATGCAGTAATGACTGCAAATTCTTTTACATAATAGATATCTTTTTCTTACATGAAATATCCTATGCAGATTACCAAAAGTAACCAATACCAACTGTACCACCAACCTCTTTTTCTGTATTGGCATTAAGTGATAATTTCACGCCTACTTTACCGTTATCAGATAATCGAGAGTAACCAACCGCTATCGCTGTTTGACCTTGATATTGTCCTACTGCTGCGGTTATGCCTGATTGACCCGCTTTATGTGGTTGTAGTAATCCAGCCGTTGCGATTGATGAGGCGGTACCTGCCTTACGGCGTTTATCCATTCTGTGAACTTTCTGTTCAACTTTTGATACACGATTATCTAAGTTGTTTACCGAATTACCTAAGTTAATAACCTGTTCACCCAATCGATTGATATTTTGAGTATTATTAACCACTTGCTGATTAATTGCATAAAGTTGAGAGCCATTTACCGCATCGGTTGATGTTGAGCTAATTTCTGCAGGTGCAACATGAGTGACTTTCTTACCACCGGCGTTCACGCCTTTGGTTGAGATAGAAACATTACCTGCGGTAACAGAATTGACTTTCATATCATCAGCCAAGTTGATTTGTACATCGCCATTGGCAACCGTCGAAGTACGAATGTTTTTACCATCACCTTTTACACTGACCGGTTTTGTTACATCAGAACGAGTGTAAGATTTGCCGTCATCCGTCGTGGTGGTTATGGCTGCCACATTCACTACCGCTTCATCTTGAGCGTTTGTGGTAATCGTAACGCCAGCACCGCCATTAATCGGTTGAGCAGTCGCAGCAATCGCTCCGTTTTCATCCACTTTTAAGCCTTTACCTAACTTAGCCGATACCGCATAGTTTTTTGTGCCGTTAGCATTGTTAGTTTCGGTAATGGTAATCCCTTTATCCGCAGAAACCGTGGCTTGCGTATTGGCGTCTTCGACTGAAATGGTAAAATCATTGTCGATACGTTCGACTTTTACGTTCTCTCCGCCGACAATATTGACTTCTGCCGAAATCGTCTCAGCAATATCATTTAAATTTAAGACCGCATCGGAAATCCCTAATTTTTCTTTCCATGCATCTACATTAACATCTGCTGCGGTATTTACTAAATGACTAAATTCTGTGCGATCGACTTTCTGAGCATCTAACTGAGCGAGCTGAGTAGCATTGCTTTCACCAAGCTCTTTTGCTTCATCTGCTTTCGTTAAAGCGCCATTCGCTACGGTTTGTGCTTGTTCTGCGGTAGCTTTTGCTTCATCTACTTTTGTAGATAAACCGTTCGCTGTAGTTTGCGCTTGTTCTGCCACAGATTTAGCTTCGTCTGCTTTCGTTGAAGCGCCATTCGCTACGGTTTGCGCCTGCTCTGCCGTAGCTTTTGCTTCATCTACTTTTGTAGATAAACCGTTCGCTGTAGTTTGCGCTTGTTCTGCTGCAGATTTAGCTTCGTCTGCTTTCGTTAAAGCGCCATTCGCTACGGTTTGTGCTTGTTCTGCGGTAGCTTTTGCTTCATCTACTTTTGTAGATAAACCGTTCGCTGTAGTTTGCGCTTGTTCTGC
>JBGXMX010000078.1:0-2857 GCA_041809245.1 Glaesserella sp. | reverse complement strand
CGATATCTTGTCCTGCATATTGGTCAAAGTTAACACCGTTTACAAACATAGGGGTGTTATCTTTAGACGGGCCGGTTAAAACTACTTTTTTCGCACCTGCGGTAATGTGTTTGCGTGCTGTTGCATCGTCTAAGAATAGACCTGTTGCTTCAACAGCGATATCTACACCGATTTCGTCCCATTTTAAGTTTGCAGGATCACGCTCAGCAGTTACACGGATTGCTTTACCGTTAACGACTAATTGACCGTCTTTCACTTCAACGGTACCGTCGAAACGACCGTGTGTTGAATCGTATTTTAACATGTATGCCATGTAATCAACGTCGATTAAGTCGTTAATACCGACTACTTCGATGTCATCGCGTTGTTGTGCTGCACGGAATACGATACGCCCGATACGACCAAAGCCGTTAATACCAATTTTAATTGCCATAGATTTTCCACCTATATGTAAAGTTAAACAAAATTTTCCTTTCACTGACGTAAAAGACGAGCGAATTATAGCATAATCTTTTCACTTTCTGACAACTGAAAGGATGGCGTGAAATATAACAGATAAACGTTATGTGATCTATGTCAAATTTTTAAAAATATATTCTGGTTTTGACGTAAAAGAAGATAGAATTTACACCTACCAAATATAACAATAGGATATTTTTTTATGATTAAAGACATCAATGAGCTGACCGAGGAGCAGGTTGAAATCTGTTTAAACAGCGGTACTGAAAAGCCGTTTACCGGCAAATTTTTAAATGAAGATCGTGTGGGTACATACCGTTGTGTACGCTGCCATAATGCGCTGTTTCGTTCCGATACTAAATTTGATGCAGGCTGCGGCTGGCCGAGTTTTTATGAAACGATTTCCGAAAGTTCGCTACGTTATTTGGACGACTACAGCTTAGGCCGCCATCGGGTTGAAATTCGTTGCGGCAACTGCGATGCGCATATGGGACATGTGTTTCAAGACGGCCCTCCGCCGACAGGTTTACGTTTTTGTCTCAACTCTATTGCGCTTAATTTTAAATGGGATGAAACCGGGGAAGAAATCGACGGTTAACGAATTTTATATTTTTATCTGTTAATTTATCCAGTTTTGGTTATACTTAGCCTTTTTCTTAGTTAGGACAATCTATGATCGGACGACTTCACGGTAAAATTCTCGAAAAATCACCGCCGGAAATGGTGCTTGATGTACAAGGTGTTGGCTATGAATTACTGTTACCTATGACAAGTTTCTATAATCTGCCCGCAGTGAATGAAGAGGTGACCATTTTTACTCACCTTGTCGTTCGCGAGGATGCGCATCTACTTTTTGGTTTTGCACAAAAGCAAGATAGAACCTTATTTCGGGAATTAATTAAAACCAACGGCGTTGGTCCAAAACTCGCCCTTGCAATTTTATCGGCGATGTCTGTATCGCAGTTTGCGGCCGCCGTAGAGCAAGAGGAATTAGCGAAACTGACTAAGATCCCCGGTATCGGGCGTAAAACGGCGGAACGCTTGTTAGTGGAACTTAAAGGCAAATTTAAAGGTATGGCGCAAAGTGATTTCTTTATGGAGCAATCTTTGGATAATCACGTTGTTATCCATGAAACTAACGAACCTGCCAATGAAGCGGCTGAAGCCTTAGTGGCATTAGGTTATAAGCCCGCCGATGCAGAGAAAATGATTAAGAAAATCAATAAAGTAGGCTTAACTAGTGAGCAATTAATTCGTGAAGCGTTAAAAAACGCATTTTAGTGATAATAAACAATGATAGAAGCAGATAGAATTATTAGCTCATCGGCTAAAAACGAAGATGAAAGTATAGACCGAGCAATTCGTCCGAAGATGCTTGCGGATTATGTCGGACAGCCTTCTGTGCGAGAGCAGATGGAAATTTTTATCAAAGCTGCCAAATTGCGTAATGATGCTTTGGATCACCTTTTGATCTTCGGGCCGCCGGGGTTGGGAAAAACGACCTTGGCAAATATTATTGCCAATGAAATGGGAGTCAATATTCGTACGACATCGGGCCCGGTACTTGAAAAAGCCGGTGATTTGGCTGCAATGTTGACTAACCTTGAACCTTACGATGTCCTGTTTATTGATGAAATTCACCGCTTATCGCCTGCAATTGAAGAAGTGCTTTACCCTGCGATGGAAGATTATCAACTGGATATTATGATCGGTGAAGGTCCGGCGGCTCGTTCGATTAAGCTTGACCTTCCACCCTTTACATTGGTTGGTGCAACAACGAGAGCGGGTTCATTAACTTCGCCGTTACGTGATCGTTTCGGGATCGTACAACGCTTGGAATTTTATTCAGTGGATGATTTAACCTCAATTGTCAGCCGTAGTGCCAATTGTTTGAATCTGAATTTATCTTCGGAAGGTGCTTTTGAAATTGCTCGCCGTTCGCGCGGTACGCCGCGTATTGCCAACCGCTTATTACGTCGTGTACGGGATTTTGCCGATGTGCGTAATAACGGAGTTATTTCTTCGGAGATTGCCAAACAAGCTTTAACCATGTTGGACGTTGATTCGGAAGGATTTGATTTTATGGACAGAAAGCTGCTTTCTGCGGTAATTGAACGCTTTGACGGCGGACCTGTCGGTTTGGATAATCTTGCTGCTGCCATCGGCGAAGAACGGGATACGATTGAAGATGTGCTTGAGCCTTATTTGATCCAACAAGGTTTCTTACAACGTACCCCGCGCGGGAGAATTGCTACTTCGAGGACTTATGGTCATTTTGGGTTAATCAAAGCGGAATAGTTTGGCATTTATCTCTTACCGTATTCAATCAATCATAAAAAAGCCACTCGTATAAAGCGAGTGGCTGACTATTATTCGACAAACGAATCAAATTCTAATT
>JBGXMX010000077.1:0-2798 GCA_041809245.1 Glaesserella sp. | reverse complement strand
GTAAAATTTTCGCCAAATCGGAGCGCTTGTATATTTCAGCCAAGAAAAAGCCTATAATGCCCGTTTTTCTTGAACTGTTTTTTCGAGGCTTTAATGAAATATGAACTAAAAACGACCAGCGGCAATGCTCGTCGCGGTCGATTGACCTTTTCTCGTCCGAAGGGCGAATTCCATGTTGAAACACCGGCATTTATGCCCGTTGGCACTTACGGTACGGTCAAAGGGATGACCCCCGAAGAAGTGGCACAAACCGGAGCACAAATTCTACTCGGCAACACTTTCCATCTTTGGCTACGCCCTGGTCAAGAGATTATGCGCCAGCACGGCGATTTACACGATTTTATGCAGTGGCACGGTCCGATTCTGACCGATTCCGGCGGTTTCCAAGTGTTTAGCTTAGGTAAATTACGCAAAATCAAAGAAGAAGGCGTTTATTTCCAAAACCCAATCAGCGGAGAAAAAGTATTTCTTTCGCCTGAAAAATCCATGGAGATCCAATACGATCTCGGTTCGGATATTGTGATGATTTTTGATGAATGTACACCTTATCCGGCAACATTCGACTATGCCAAACAGTCGATGGAAATGTCGTTACGTTGGGCGAAACGTAGTCGTGACCGTTTTGACGAATTGCAAAATCCAAATGCTTTATTCGGCATTATTCAAGGCGGCGTATATGAAGAGTTGCGTAAAGTTTCGGTAGAAAAACTGGTCGAAATCGGTTTTGACGGTTATGCGGTGGGTGGTTTAGCCGTTGGCGAGCCGAAAGAAGATATGCACCGCATTTTAGAATATGTTTGCCCGCAAATCCCTGCCGATAAACCTCGTTACTTAATGGGAGTCGGAAAACCTGAAGATTTGGTTGAAGGCGTTCGCCGTGGGATTGATATGTTCGACTGTGTAATGCCGACACGTAATGCACGTAACGGCCACCTGTTTGTCAGCGACGGTATCGTCAAAATTCGTAATGCAAAATATCGTAATGATACTTCACCGCTTGATCCTGAATGTGACTGCTATACTTGTAAAAATTACACTAAAGCCTATCTTTACCACCTAGATAAATGCGGTGAAATTTTAGGCGCACGCTTAAATACAATTCATAATTTGCGCTATTATCAGCGCTTGATGGCACAAATTCGTGAAGCCATTGAACAAGATCGTTTTGAGGCATTTGTGGTCGAGTTTTATCAAAAAATCGGTAAAGAAGTACCGCCGTTACAATTAACTCAGGAGAAATAATATGCAAAGTTTAGCCACTCAGGCTTTTGCCAGTTGGGATGAGCCGATTGAAATGCTTTATGCCTGTCATAGTAAAGTAAAAAGTTTTTGTCGCCAGCTACAGTTATTACCCGATTATCTTGCCGAACACGGGGTAAATCAGGCGGTGAAAAATGATGTGCAGCAAATTATTCACTATTTTAATCAAGCCGCACCGTTACATCACGACGATGAAGAGAAAGATTTTTTCCCTGCATTGCTGAAATCAGTACCTCAAGCTCAAGCTGAGGTGGATGAGTTGGAGTTACAACATATTGATTTACATCGCAATTGGGATTTGCTTTCTGCGCAACTTGAAGCCTTATTGAAAGAAGAAATTCGGCAGATCGACGGAGATTTAATTCAACGTTTTGTCGCAGGCTACGATAAACATATTGCGATTGAAGAGCCGCTGTTTGAACTGGGAAGACAACATTTAAGCGAAACCGAACTTGCTTCAATGGGGCAAATTATGGCAGAGCGTCGTAAAGTGTAATGCGTCACTATCTTGATTTGCAATCCTATCTTTGCCCTTTACCGTTATTAATGACTAAAAAGGCGCTGTCTCAGTTGAAGGCTGGCGAGGAGCTTATCGTGCTGTTAAATGAGCAGAGTAGTCTACGTGATTTTGAGCTACTCTGTTACACAATGGGGATAACGCTTGAAAGGGGAGAGCAAGCAAATCAGTTGAAAATGAGACGTTGATTTGCAAAATTTTTGCCCAAATTGACCGCTTGTAAAATCCACATTGTCATCCAGTACAATGTGGATTTTCTCTTTTTAGCCGTGGAGCTTATTGATAGCCCAATCTAACCCCGAATAAAAATCCTCAGTGAGATAAGGCTTGAGTTTCTGCAAGTTTTCAATAATAACGGCTTTATCCGGGTGGCAAAGGTTAATATGCCCCAATTTTCTGCCTGCTCGAACTTCTTTTCCATACCAATGCAGTTGGCTAAACGGAATACCTAACCATTCATTATGATGTTCGATCCCAATAAGGTTCACCATCACACTTGGTGCAATCGGTTTCAGTTCAGGAGTTGGTAAATCAAGTAATGCTCGCAAATGCAATTCAAATTGACTGATTGAACAGCCTAGCTGTGTCCAGTGTCCGCTATTGTGTACTCGCGGTGCGAGTTCGTTAATTAGCAGTTTTTCGCCGACCACAAAACATTCCATTGCCATTACGCCCACATAATTGAGTTCGTGCATAATCGCAGAGAGCATTTGTTCTGCTTGTTGCTGGAATGTTTGTTGATGGGGTAGCGTGATATCCGCAACACTGTAACGTAAAATACCATTTTGTTGTAAGTTGTGGGTCACAGGGTAGAAGCGAGTTTCGCCATTACGAAACCTTGCACCCACTAAGGAAACTTCACCGTCAAAGGGAATAAATTTTTCTGCAATCACGTCACCAAACAAATCAGGGGTAATTTGCTCGACATTATCTTTGGTGACAATCCACTGTCCACGTCCGTCATAACCACCCGTACGACGTTTTACCACCACTTTTTCGCCAATGTTTTCAAAGACTTGTT
>JBGXMX010000076.1:0-15944 GCA_041809245.1 Glaesserella sp. | reverse complement strand
CGACCGCTCCCACGCAGAAGAAGCCTATGCCGGCGATATTATCGGTTTGCACAATCACGGCACGATCCAAATCGGCGATACCTTTACCCAAGGGGAAAACTTGAAGTTTACCGGTATTCCGAACTTCGCCCCTGAATTGTTCCGCCGTATCCGCTTAAAAGATCCGCTCAAGCAGAAACAGTTGCTTAAAGGCTTGGTACAACTGTCGGAAGAAGGTGCGGTGCAAGTGTTCCGTCCATTGATGAATAACGACTTGATCGTCGGTGCGGTCGGTGTGCTTCAGTTTGACGTGGTGGTTTCACGCCTGAAAACTGAATATAACGTCGAAGCCATCTACGAAACCGTCAATGTGGCGACCGCCCGTTGGGTGGAATGCAAAGATGCGAAGAAGTTTGAAGAATTTAAACGCAAAAACGAGCAGAATTTAGCCTTAGACGGTGGCGATAACTTAACCTATATTGCTCCGACAATGGTTAATCTCAACTTGGCTCAAGAGCGTTATCCTGATGTGGAGTTCTTTAAAACGAGAGAGCATTAAAATTATTTTCTTCGTGAATTTATTCTGCCAAATCTCCCCTAATCCCTCTTTGCTAAAGAGGGGGACTGTTTCATAGGAAATTTAAATATCGAAGAACTTCAAAACGATATTAATTTGTCAAATGAATGAATAATTTTCTTCGATTTAATTCCCCTCTTTAGCAAAGAGGGATTAGGGGAGATTTGGCAGCCTTAAAACACGAAGTGAGAGAAAACAATCAAAGTCTAATTTAACAAAATACTATTATGAGCGAACAAATCTACGGTATTCACGCCGTTAAATCCTTTTTAGATGTCGCACCCGAACGATTAATCGAAGTGTTTGTGCTAAAAGGTCGTGAAGATAAACGATTAACCCCATTACTCAACGAATTACAACGTTTAGGCATTCGAGTTCAACAGGTCAATCGCCAAGCCCTTGATAACAAAGCCCAAGACGAAGTACATCAAGGGATTATCGCCAAAATCATTCCAGCGAAAGAGCTAAATGAAAGCGATCTTGATCAAATTTTAGATCGCAAAGCAAATCCGTTCTTATTGATCTTAGACGGTGTGACCGATCCCCATAACTTAGGGGCTTGTTTGCGTACTGCCGATGCGGTAGGGGTTGATGCGGTAATTGTGCCAAAAGACAAATCAGCACAACTGACATCAACGGCTCGTAAAGTGGCTTGCGGTGCAGCGGAAACCGTGCCACTTATTCGCGTAACGAACCTCGCCCGTACAATGCGTGAATTACAAGAACGTAATATTTGGATCGTCGGCACAGCTGGTGAAGCGACAGAAAGTCTGTATCAAGTGAAATTAACAGGGTCGGTTGCGTTAGTGATGGGGGCGGAAGGGGACGGAATGCGTCGTCTTACCCGTGAACATTGTGATCAACTGGTAAGTATTCCAATGGCAGGATCGGTATCGTCACTGAATGTATCCGTAGCGACAGGGGTTTGCCTGTTTGAGATTGTGAGACAAAAATCCTCTCTTTAAAACCTCTCACCATTTTAGATAAGCCTGAAATGAGCCTTAGAATAATGCTGATAACTAATAAATTGAACCGCAAGATGGCGCACGTTTGTAACGAGTGCCTATCGTGAAATTTGATCAGTGTATGCGGCACACGTTAAAAAAACGTGCGCCATCGGAAATAGTCAAACAAAAAGCCGCATTTTAAAACTCATCGTCTTAGATAAGCCTGAAACGAGTTTTTAGGCTTATTTTTTTACCTTAATTCTGCTAAACCTTGCTAAAAATGTGATCTAGATTACAAAACTAAAACGTTTTAGCAGATTTTACTTTTTTTGCTAAATCGTTTTAGTTAGAATGCAATCGTTTAAATTTTAACATTCTCACACACACAAAATAGGTGGTAACTATGAACTTTCCTCAAATCGCTCAACAGGTGATTGATAAACTCGGGGGCAAAGATAACATCTCTGCCGCAGCACACTGCGCAACCCGTTTACGTATGGTGGTTAAAGATGAATCTTTAATCGACAAAGAAGGTATTGAGAACATTGAAGGCGTTAAAGGTCAGTTCTCGGTGGCAGGTCAATACCAAATTATTTTTGGTTCCGGCACAGTCAATAAAGTACACGCAGAATTAACCAATATTTTAGGTATCGGCGATATGACAACTTCTGACGTTGCAAGCGCCGGTGCGCAAAAACAAGGTTTCTTACAAAGCGCTGTAAAAGGTTTAGCGGACATTTTCGTACCAATCATCCCGGCAATCGTTGCAGGCGGTTTGTTAATGGGTATCCACTCAATGCTTACTGCAAAAGGCTTCTTTGCTGAAGGCTTAAATGTGGTCGATATGTATCCGGGCATTGCGGATTTAGTAGATTTAATGAACACCTTCGCTAACGCACCGTTCGTTTTCTTACCTGTATTATTAGGTTTCTCCGCAACCCGTAAGTTCGGCGGTAACCCGTTCTTAGGTGCGGCACTCGGTATGTTATTGGTTCACCCTGCATTAGCAGACGGTTGGAACTATGCCTTAACTCTTGCGAGCGGCAAAATCCAATACTGGAACGTACTTGGTTTAGAAATTGAGAAAGTCGGTTACCAAGGAACCGTTATCCCTACCTTAGTTTCTGCATGGGTACTTGCGACTTTAGAGAAATCATTCCGCAAAGTCGTACCGTCATACTTAGATAACTTAATTACTCCGTTATTCTCATTATTTATCGCAGGTTTCTTAGCGTTCACCATCATCGGTCCGTTAGGTCGTGAAGCCGGTTCGTTAATCAGCTTCGGTTTAACTTGGTTATATGACACCTTAGGTTTCGTAGGCGGCGCAATCTTCGGTACATTCTATGCACCAATCGTTATCACCGGTATGCACCAAACCTTCATCGCTGTAGAAACGCAATTATTAGCGGATATGGCAAATACCGGCGGTACATTCATCTTCCCAATCGCAGCAATGTCTAATATCGCACAAGGTGCGGCATGTTTAGGTGCGGCATTCGTGATGAAAGATGCGAAAGTACGTGGTATCGCAGTGCCATCAGGTATCTCAGCGTTATTAGGTATCACAGAGCCGGCAATGTTCGGTGTGAACTTACGCTACCGCTATCCGTTTATCGCTGCTATGATCGCAGCAGGTACATCAAGCGCATTTATCGCTTTATTCAATGTAAAAGCAATCGCATTAGGTGCGGCAGGTTTACCGGGTATCCCGTCCATTAAACCTGAAAGCCTCGGTATGTACTGTGTCGGTATGGCAATTTCAGCTTCAATCGCTTTCGTAATTACCGTCATTCTTGGTAAACGTGCGCAAGCAAAAGCATAATAAATTTATCGTGAAACAAAACCCTAGAGCAATCTAGGGTTTTGCATTTTACAAGCGCCTGATTTTGGCGAAAAATTTGCAAAATAGGGTATTAACCCTAACCCAACTCCTGCGGATCGATATCAACCGTCAATCGAATATCGTTTCGCAGGAACTGTTCTTTTTGCTCATCAAAACGATCTAACAACTGTTGGATCGCACTTCTTGCCGAATGTTGAATAAGTAACTGCCAGCGATAATGCCCCGCTTTTTTTGCCATCGGGGCGTTGAAAGGCCCAAGTAGCTGAAAGCCTTGCCAGCCGTTTTCGCTGATCATTTGGTGTAAACAAGCGGTCAGATCTTGCAAAAAATCTGCAACTTTATCGTTATCTCTACCTGTCGCTCGCATCAGCACTTGCGAAGAAAACGGCGGTAGGCTCATTATTTTTCGCATAGCTAAGGCTTGGCTTGCAAAAGCAAGGTAGCCGTCGTTGAGTAAGCTGGTGAGTAACGGGTGATCGGGGTAATGCGTTTGTAACACCACTTCCCCTTGCTTTTCCGCCCGTCCTGCTCGCCCTGATACTTGCACATACAGCTGTGCCAAGCGTTCTTCTGCACGGTAATCGGTGGAAAACAGGCTACTATCCACATTCACGATGGCGACTAAAGTCACATTCGGGAAATGGTGTCCTTTGGCTAACATCTGTGTGCCGATCAAAATTTGGCTTTTGCCTGCTTGAATTTCGGCAAGATGTTGTTCAAGCGAGCCTTTACGAGAGGTGCTATCACGGTCAATGCGAGTAATGCTGTATTGCGGAAAACGTTGTGCCAGCACTTGTTCCAGCTGTTCCGTGCCGATCCCTGTGGTGATTAAATTAACCGAGCCACAATGTCCGCACTGGCGTGGAATGGCTTTTTGCGAAGCACAGTGATGGCAACGCAATACTCGCTGTTTTTGGTGATAGGTAAAAGGTTTATCACAGGACGGGCAATCGGCAATCCAGCCACATTCGTGACAAAGCAACACAGGGGCAAAACCCCGTCGGTTCAGAAATAACATCACTTGATTGCCTTTTTCCAAGTGGCTTTGCATCATTGCCAACAGCTTTTCCGATAAACCTGAATAAATCCGCTGTTTTTTCAAATCAATTAACGTTTGCTTGGAAAATTGCGCATTGCCAGCCCTTGCATTAAGCTGAAGTTCGATAAATTTACCGTTTTGCACATTTTGCAAACTTTCAAAACTTGGCGTTGCCGAGCCGAGAATAATCGGAATGTTGTTATTTTTTGCCCGAAGCACCGCCAAATCCCGTGCGTGATAACGCCAGCCGTCTTGCTGTTTGAACGAGCCGTCGTGTTCTTCATCAATGATAATTAAGCCGAGTTGCTGAAATTGTGTGAACAAGGCTGAACGTGTGCCGATCACAATCGCACTTTCGCCGTTTTTCGCCCGAAGCCACGCATTGAGCCTTTGTGTATCGTTGAGATGGGAATGCAATGCGTCAATTTCCACATTAAAACGAGCTTGGAAACGCTGAATAGTTTGTGGGGTCAGCCCGATTTCAGGCACTAACACCAACACTTGCTCGCCCCGTTTTAACACTTCTTCGATCACTTGCAAATAGACTTCCGTTTTCCCTGAGCCTGTAACCCCATTGAGCAAAAACGCCCCGAAGCCTTGCTGATAATGCAAACGGCTCACGACAAGGGTCTGCTGTTTATTCAACGTTAAACGGTTTTGGCTGTTGCAAATCGGCTGTTCGCCTAATTTTTCCTGCCAACTTTGCACATTAAAAGGAAATTCAACCTTTTCCAAATACCCTTTTTCAAGCAAGGCTTTCCATACCGCAGGGCTACAAGCGGTCGGTTTTTCAAAGAAATTTGCAAATTCCGCCAGTTCGCTTAATAGCTCTTGCTGCTTTTTCGCTTTTTGAACCACGCCGTTGGCTAGGGCTTTTTTGCCATTTTCCGTAACAACGAAATAGTCTGGGGCGGTGCGTTCGCTACTTTCCCCTTGTCGCAATTTGACAGGCAAAGCACTTTGTAGCACTTCGCCCAAAGGGGCGTGATAATAACGACTTGCCCACTGCAAGAGTTGCCATATTTCAGCATCAAACAGAGATTGTTCATCTAACACTTGCTCAATCGGTTTCAGTTTTTCGATGGGAATATCTGATGTAGTTGGGAAATCCACCACAATCCCGATTTTACGTTGGCGACCAAAAGGCACAACGACCCTAGCTCCTTTCACCACATTTTCAAAATGCGTTGGAAGTAGGTAATCGAAATAACGTGCCAACGGCACGGGTAGGGCAATTCGGATGAGGTTCATTTAGGGTTTCACTTTGCGAAAACTATCAACACTTAATAAGATAATGGATACCGCCAAACACGCCATTAAAATATAGGATTTGGCATCTAAAACTTCACCGATGGCAAAGGAAATAAATAACATTACCAAAGGTTCGGCATAGCCAAGTAATCCTAATACATTAATCGGCAGTAAATTACTCGAAGCGATATATAAAATAAATGCCATTCCATTCACTAGCCCTAATAATGCTAAATAAAAATAGAGATATTCATTTTGCATTAAAATAGAAGCTTGATCGACCTGAGCAATATAATAGAGAGCAAAAGGTAACAATAAAACTAATTCCACAAAAAAAGTCGCAAGGCTGTTAATTTGATAATAACGGCGTAAAGCAATGTATATCGGGTAGCCGAATCCAGCGACAAAGGTTGCCCATGAAATCGTGGCGGTAAAAATAATATTGGTGGAAACACCGATAACGGCAAAGGCTAATGCCCACCATTTCAGTTTGGTAAAGTGTTCTTTAAATACGATTTTGCCTAACGCTACGGCAACAATCGGTAATAATAAATAACCGATAGACACTTCAATCGCCTGATCATTATTCGGCGCCCATAAAAACAGCCAAAGTTGTACACCGGTGTTTAATGTGAGTAATAATAAAATAATAATTAAAAAAGGCTTTTGCTTTATTTTTTGATAAAGTTCTTCAAATGCTTTTTGCTGATGAAATAAAAAAATCGCCAATAAAATAAAGGGCATTAACACCACAATACGAAAGCCGAAAATACCGTCACTTTCTAAAGGGCGAAGTAAAACTGCAAAATAGTAGCCGGCACCAAATAAAACATTTGCCGAAAGTGCTAAAAGAATACCTTTGAGCATTATATCCCCCGACGTTGTTTACGGATGGCGATAATACCGTCAAGCATTAATAGCAATATAGAAATAATCAAACAGCCCATGAGAATATAAGAGGATTGATCTAATACTTCCCCGATAATAAATGCTACAAGTAGCATAGATGCCGGTTCAATATAACTTAATAATCCTAATACATTAATTGGAACAAGACTGCTTGCAATAATATAAGAAATTAATGCCGTACCACTCACAACACCCAATAAAACTAACCAAAAATAAAAATTCGGATTATTTTCGGTGACAAATTGCATATCGGTATTCAGCATAAAATAAGTGGCTATCGGCAACATTAATATAATTTCGCAGACGAAGCTGGATAAATGCGACATATCGAAATGTTTACGTAAACTAAAATAAACAGGGTAGCCGATTAATACCATTAAGGTTGCCCACGAAATAGATCCAACGGTAATTAAGGTAATAATGACACCAATAGAGGCAAAAATAATGGAAGCGATTTTTAAATAAGAGAGACTCTCTTTAAATAAAAATCGCCCCACCGCGACCATGGCAATCGGCATTAATAGATAGCCGATAGAGACATCAATGGCATAGCCGTTGTTGGGGGCATAAAGAAAAAGCCACATCTGCGAGCCTGTGACCGCAGTGGTTGTTAGTAATACCAAAATTAAATGGGAGTGCTGTTTTAGGCGTTTTAAATAGCGTTTAAATTCGTCGGTTTTTTTGAAAATAAAGAGTGCTGAAATCACAAAAGGCAGGCTTACCCACATTCTAAAACCGTAGATTTCTTCACCGGAAAGCGGTTTTAAATGGGTGGATAAATAATAGAGTACACCGAATAAAATAGAGGCGGTGACGGAAAATGTGATGCCTTTTATCATTACGAAATTGAATTTTGGGTTGTTCAACTCAAATATCATTTAGACATTTCCCTTCCCCCGTTTACGGGAGGACAAATGCGATAGTATTTGAGTGTTGGCTTCGCCAACGACCCGAAGGGTGGGCGAAGCGAATAACGTGCCGAAGGCGGAAGGGGGGAATAAACCTTGCTATTAATCCCTCCTCAGCCTTCGGCTGCTCCCCCCACAAGCAAGGGGAGCGAAAATAAACTAATCCTGACGATAACTCTGCAAAAACTTCGCTAATCGTCCGATCGCTTCTTCCAATTGATGAATATGCGGGAGGGTAACGACACGGAAGTGATCCGGTTTATGCCAGTTAAAGCCTGAGCCTTGTACCAACAACACTTTTTCTTGTTGAAGCAGATCATAAACAAACTGTTTGTCGTCTTTAATGCCGTACATTTCCGTATCAATTTTCGGGAACATATACATCGCCCCTTTCGGTTTCACACAACTAATTCCCGGAATTTTGGTGAGTAATTCGTGAGCCTTATTACGTTGTTCCAATAAACGACCGCCCGGTAAAATAAATTCGTTAATGCTTTGATAACCTCCTAACGCTGTTTGAATCGCGTGTTGCATCGGGGTGTTTGCACATAAACGCATTGACGCAAGCATATCTAAGCCTTCAATAAAGCCTTTTGCCTGATTTTTCGGACCGTTTAACACCATCCAACCTTGGCGGAAACCTGCTACACGGTATGCCTTTGATAAACCGTTATAAGTGACGGTTAAAAGATCAGGGGCAAGAGGGGCAAGATGATGATGTACCGCACCGTCATAAACGATCTTCTCATAAATTTCATCTGAGAAAATGATCAAATTATGTTCACGAGCCACCGCCACAATATCCAATAAGATTTGGCGGCTATACACTGCGCCTGTCGGGTTATTCGGGTTAATGATTAAAATAGCTTTGGTTTTCGGGGTGATTTTCGATTTAATGTCCTCAATATTCGGGAACCACTCGTTTTCTTCATCGCAAAGGTAGTGAATAGCCTTACCGCCTGCAAGGGTTGCCGCCGCTGTCCACAGCGGATAATCCGGCATAGGAATTAAAATTTCATCGCCATCATTCAGTAAGGCTTGCATTGACATGGTGATTAATTCAGATACCCCGTTACCGATGTAAACATCACCGACATCTAAATCACGCATACCTTTTAATTGGTAATATTGCACAATCGCTTTGCGTGCCGAATATAAACCTTTAGAGTCACAATAACCTTGCGCAGTCGGTAAGTTACGAATCACATCGACCAAAATTTCCGCAGGCGCATCAAAGCCGAAAGGGGCGGGGTTACCAATGTTGAGTTTTAAAATTTTATGTCCTTCTTCTTCAAGGCGAAGAGCCTCTTTATGAATCGGTCCGCGAATATCATAGCGAACATGTGCCAATTTGTCGGTTTTTGCAAAGCGTTCCATATTATCTTCCTAATTGTCTGTTTCTGAGAAAAATGCTTCACTCTACTCCGATTTGTGAGGAAAAAAAAGAGGAAATGCGCTAAAATGCCTTTCTTTTTTGTACAAGCGCTTAAATTCGTCTAAAATTTTGCAAATGGATTTATTTAATCAACTAAAACAACAGCTTAGTGAAAAACTACAGGCTTTAACTGCATCGCAAGGTGTGATTAAACTGTCGGTAGAGTATCCGCATTATTTGGAATCGACACCATGCTGGCTTAGTTGGTTAAAAGGGCAGAGCCATTTTCCGCAATATTTTTGGCAAAACCGTACCCAAGAGACGACTTTTTGTGCTATCGGCGCTGTCCGCCACTTTAGCCAGCTTGAAGAAGCCGAACAATTTAGCCGACAAAGTCAGTTTCCGCTTTTTGGCGGGATTCAATTTGAAGGCGAAAGCCAATTTATTTTGCCGCGTCTGTTGATTGCAAAAAATTCTGAAAAAGTGACCGCTTGTTTGTTTCTAGATAGCGATCATTTAGCGCAAGAACGCCTCATTAGCGAGCAAATTCTTGCACAAACGGCACACTATGTGCCGATTGAGCCGTTAGCCAATCAACTGCTCGGCTTACAATCAGCCTGCGATTTTTCAGAGTGGCAGCAAAATATCGCCAAAGCAATCTCTCATATTCAGCAGCTGGATTTCCATAAAGTTGTATTGGCAAATGCCGTTACCCGATATTTTCAAGAGCCGGTTTCGCCTTACGATCTCTTGGCGGCAAGCCGACAAAAAAATCTCGGCTGTTATCATTTCTTATGGCGGGAATCGGCACAGTCCGCTTTTCTTGGCTCCAGCCCTGAGCGGTTGTATTATCGGGAAGATCGTGATTTTTACACCGAAGCCTTAGCGGGTACGGTTGCGGTAACGGCGGATCTCGCCCAAACCGAACGTAACGCCTTTTGGCTGTTAAACGATCAAAAAAATATTCATGAAAATTTGCTGGTGGTTGAAGATATTTGTACGCACCTTGCCGATTGTGTGGCGGATATTCAAGTCAGTGATGTTGAAATCAAACGGCTACATAATGTTCAACATTTACGTCGCAAGATTTATACCAAATTAGCCAAACAGGTCAACGATTCGGATTGCTTGGCTCGCATCCATCCTACTGCGGCAGTGGCAGGATTGCCTCGTATGCCGGCAAAACAGTTTATCCGTCAGCACGAAGGTTTTTCTCGGGGCTGGTATGCCGGGACATTAGGCTATTTTATGCCTGACAAAGCCGAATTTTGTGTCGCTTTACGCAGCGCGTTGATTTATGAAAATCACATTACGTTCTATGCGGGGGCGGGAATTGTTGAAGGCTCGCAAGCAGAATCGGAATGGCAGGAGATTGAACGTAAATCTCAAGCGCTGGCAAGCCTTCTGACATCAGATAGCTCTGATTTGCAAAATTTTAACTGAAATCGACCGCTTGTTACTTCGCCTGTTGCAAATAGCTTATCGCATAATCCAACGCATAATCGTAACCTTTTGCCCCTAATCCACAAATCACGCCTTTTGCGACATCACTTAGATAAGAGTGATGGCGGAAAGGTTCACGGGCGTGTACGTTGGATAAATGAACTTCAACAAAAGGAATGGCAACCGACAACAAGGCATCGCGCAAGGCAACGCTGGTATGGGTAAACGCACCAGGGTTGATAATAATAAAATCAACCTTTTGAAAGCCTTGATGAATACGATTAATCAAAGGTTCTTCGCCATTGGCTTGAAAATAGTCAAATGCAAAGCCTTGTGCTTCCACTTGTTGTTTTAGATGTTGTTCAATATCAGACAGCGTTTGTGAGCCGTAGATATGCGGTTCACGTTTGCCGAGCATATTTAGGTTTGGACCGTTTAACAATAAGATGCTTTTCATCGTTTTTCCTATAATAATGTATTGACTAATTCAGGTGGTCTGCAAAGTTTTGTACCTTTCTGACCGCTTACAAAAGGTCTGTTTAGCAGATTGGGATATTGGGCAATCAATGCGAAAATATCTTTGTCACTCATCTCTGGTGTAATCTGTTGATAAGCGTCCACATCGGTACGAATGGCATCTCTTACAGAAAGTCCGCTTTCGGTTATCAGCTGGGTAATTTGTTCGACATTGAGTGGAGATTTCAAGTATTCAATGATGTTCGGCTCAATGCCCGCTTCTCGAATGATCGCTAAGGTTTCACGGGATTTACTGCATTTAGGGTTATGATAAATCGTAATTGTCATTGCTTACTCCTTATTCATTTGGTGATTGACGAGATCGTAGATCAAGAAAATGCCAAGTATCTCGCATTTTTATATTAAGCAAAGTGCTACAATCATACTGATTTTTTAGCCAAATTGCGAATGGGGAATTAGCGATGCAAGCGACATTACAAGATATTTTAGATACCGTGAAATCAAACGGTTTAACCTACCAACAAAAATTGATGATTATCGGCAACATTGCGGAACGGCTGTTTAACCCGATGGATCTGCTCGGCTATACGCAAGAAGAGTGGGATTACATTAATAATCAGATGATCTGCGATCTGAACGAAGGCTATGCGATTTATCGTCCACGCTATATTTTGCCCGATTACAGCGTCTATATTAAAAAAGGTTGCCAATTTTTAGATTTGCCACCACCTAAAGATCTTGATGAAGCTCTCGATGGTTTATTAATCATCTACTCTCACGTGCCGTCGATTACAACCTTCCCTGTTTATATTGGGCGTTTAGATGAGTTGTTAGATCCGTTTATTACTGATGAAGAACAAGATTACATCAAAATTAAACGTTTCTTAAATCACATTGATAAAACCGTACCGGATTCATTCTGCCACGCCAATATCGGACCTTATGATACTAAAGCGGGTCGCTTAATTCTCAAAGCGGTGATTGAGCTTGAAAATCCGACGCCGAATATGACGATTCGTTATGATAAAACCAAAACATCTCGAGAGTTTGCAGAGCTTGCGGCGAAAGCCTGTTTGTTAGTCTCCAAGCCGTCTTTTGCCAATGACGCTTACTATATTTCAGATTTAGGCGAACAGTATGGCGTAGCCAGTTGCTACAACGCCTTGCCTGAATGTGGTGGAGCTTATACCTTAACTCGCCTACGTTTAGGCACTATCGGGCGAGCTTGTAAAACGGTGGACGAAATGGTGAATCACCTATTACCAAAAGTCGCCAAACTTGCCCTATCAACAATGGATAAACGCCATAAATTCCTTGTGGAACAAAGCAACTTCTTTGAAACAGATTTCTTAGTAAAAGAAGGTTTTATTGAACGGACTAACTTCACGGGGATGTTTGCGATTGTTGGGCTTGCAGATGCGACTAACCATTTGCTTAAACAAGAAGGTTTAGATGAAACCTTTGGTAAGAGCAAACGTGGCGATGAAATTGCCACTCAAATTATGGAAAAATTGCGTGAAGTGACCAATGCTCATCAAGGGCTTTATGCCGAACGTACGGGCAACCGCTATTTGCTCCACGCACAAGTTGGCGCAAGTATGCACGAAGAAGATAAGGCGAATGCCCCAGCTCACCGAGTGCGTGTCGGCGAAGAACCCACATTACTTGCTCACTTGAAGCAGTCTGCACCGTTCCATCAATACTTCCCATCGGGTACGGGCGATCTGTTTGCCTTCGACCAAACCTATGTTGATCATCTTGATGCCGTTGCCGATATTATTGACGGTGCATTCGCCCTTAACTATCGCTACATTACCACTTATTTGAAAAACACTGATTTGATTCGGGTAACAGGCTATTTAGTGAAGAAAAGCGAAGTAGAACGCTTCCGCAAAGGTGAAGCGGTGTTAAGAGATACCACGTGGTACGGTTCAGGCACGGACGAATGTGCTAATGTGTTCGATCGTCAATTACGCGATGAACAAGATGTAAAGGGCTAATAAAAATATGATGCAATAAGGGCGGGCACATCGACCCGCCCCTACACTTGTATTTTGATGACATAATTGCAAAAAATTCAATGGAAATGACCGCTTTATCTGAGATTTTTGTCCCTTTGCACCGCATTATTCCGTTCTCAAACGTGGAAGGGCAAGGCAATCGGACATCTATTTTCTTACAGGGCTGTAAGCTCAATTGCCTTTATTGCCATAACCCCGAAACCATTCCACGTTATACGGCAGATGCAAAGCAAGTGAGCCTACAATATCTCTACGAGCAAGTAATGGATGCTGTGCCCTTTATTCGTGGCGTCACAATTTCGGGAGGAGAGCCTACAATTCATCATAAAAAACTAGTACCACTATTTAAGGCTCTCAAAGCCCAGGGGCTTACTTGCTATTTAGACAGTAGCGGTTTTTTTGATTATGAAACAACGCTCCCCTTAATTGATGTGACGGATAAATTTCTGTTTGATTTGAAAGGACAAGGTTTAGGGCTACAAACGCTCTGCTTTGAACGTAAAAATCAAGCAGGAAAAGTGCCAAGCCAAATTATTCCGACCTATCAACACATCAAAAGTGAGAACTTAGATCGCAATTTGCAAAATTTGGCTAAATTGTTACCGCTTGGAAAAGTCGAAGAAGTACGTTTAGTCTATTTAACGGAGTTCTTTGATAGTAAAGCGTTAGTGAAACAGGTCGCAGATTTACTGACACCTTACCCTGATGTCGCTTTCAAAATTATTCGAGTACATACCAAAGGAAGCCGAGATCCTGAAGGATTAACCCCTTTTGTCCCTACCAATGAGCAAGTCGATGAATTGGCTAAATTTGCTGAATGTTGTGGGATTAAGAAGATTGTGAAGATTTATTAAGCATATAACAATTATGTGATTGGCACATGTTAAAACATGCGCCGTCTAAATCATCATACACCCGTTTTGGGCATAGTAGAGAAATTTGTCTGCCAATAAGTATCTATATCGGCATTCACACTACAACAACATTCTGACAATCTTGTCCAATTTTACCCGCCCAAATTTTTTCAGTAGTTTTTTCACTTTTTCCGGGTAATCTTTTAGCTCTTCCAAATCGCTATAATGGGTTAAGACTGTTGTATGTGTGCGAATTTGTGCTAATTCACCTTGGGCTTTTTCGGTGAGTTCTCCTTTTGGATCGGAAATCAATACCGCATTTTCCGCATCGAGTTTCCACGCTCGTGGGTTGAGATTGTTTCCTGTGAGTAGAATATAACGTTCATCAATCCATACGCCTTTTAAGTGATAGCTGTTTTTGCCATCTTTCCATAAGCGGATTGTTAATTGCCCATTTTGAATATAATGGTCGAATTTTTTTGCAAACGCTCGTAAGTTTTTCTCATACAAATACGGCAGTGCCGATGCCATCGTAAATTTTTCTTCAGGTGGCGTGAAAAAGTCGTTCGCCGTTTTATCGCCGACAATAATTTCAATTTGTTTGCCATTGTCTAGCAACCAAGCGATACGCTGGCTGATAGAACGTGGGAAATTGAAGTAAGGGGTGCAAATGGTTAATTTCTGTTGTACTTGGAAAAACAGTGCTTCAATCGTTTTATTCAGCGGATTTTTACGCCCTAAGCCCACTAAAGGTGAAAGCATTAGTTGAGAATGATCCATCGTTCTACCGTTAAAACGATATTCTTGCTGGCTTAATTCTTTACGAAACGTTTTAACAAGCGGTCGGATTTCAATGGTTTTTGGACGATTTGCTTGATCCAAGCGATTTACCGCCGGGTTGGTCAAAATATTCTGCTGAATAAAATTAACCCAACTGTCCGCCAGCGTTTTATTTTCTATTTGGTGGTAGCGGTCGTAGCGATAACGCTCAAATTGCTGTAAATAGACATTGTTAATACTCGCTCCGCTATAAAGCAAGGTATCATCAAACACAAAACCTTTTAGGTGCAACACGCCGAAGATCTCACGTTTATTGACCGGAACGCCATAAAACGCAATCTCTTGCTCTGTCGGCAGGGCATATTTTTCACGCATTTGGGTGTACCAGTCGGCGTTTGAACTTTGGGTTTCTTCGCCAATACGCCCACGTTGCGCCCTATGCCAATCCACAAGGATTTTGATTTCCAGTTGTGGGTTAGCTAATTTCGCTTGATAGAGTGCATCTAAGATCTCTTGCCCTGCTTCATCTTTTTCAAAATAGAGAGCGGTGAGATAAATGCGAAATTTTGCTTGTTTGATTAACGCTAAAATTTGTTGTTTAAACGCAGTGCTACTTGTTAGAAAATCCACTTTTTCGACCGCTTGGGGTATGAAAGTGAGATTGTCTAAGTGGCGTTTTGCACGGGTTTGTTTATTCAGAATAAGCATCTTATGCTCCATTTTTTCTTTACTTCGTAGATAGTTTCTACGCAGTAACACTATCCCTACTTTTCTTTGCTTCGCCAAAGAAAAGTAGGCAAAAGAAAGGCGACCCCAAGCGTTTCTTCTTCCTACGCTTGTTGCTAATTTTTGGGACGAACTTTTCAAACTCGCTTGCTTCGCAAGCTCAAACACGAAAAGTTGTCCTCAAAAATTGACGCAACCGCTTCGGCGAAACGCAGGGGAATTGATCGAACATCTCGATCTCAACTTTGCAAAAAATTAATTAAAACTTACCGCTTGTTTGGCGGTTTGGGTTCCCTTCTGAACCGCCTGAGCGTGTTTAAATTTGTAGGAACATTTTTCTCTGAGCCAACGAAGTTGGCGAATTTAAAATGTTCCGTTAAGCAAATTTAAACTAAGCAAAGATAAGCGGTGAAGTAGGGTTGCCTTTCTTTTGGTTACTTTTCTTTGGCAAAGCAAAGAAAAGTAACAAAATTAAGCGACGATGAAACTACGCAAAGTTTCTTGTTTCACCTTCCCCAACCACATTCTCCACACAACGCCCACAAATCTCAGCGTGTTCTGCATTTGCACCAATATCTGTCGCATAGTGCCAGCAACGTGGGCATTTTTCACCGTCAGCACGTTCTACTTTCACCGCAAGACCAGCTAATTCGCCTTCAGCAACATCTGCTTCTGCAAGTGGTTTAACCATCGCTTGTGAAGTGATTAACACAAAACGTAACTCGTTGCCTAGCTGTTCTAACAATGGACGAATATCATCATTTGCGTAAACCGTAACTTTCGCTTCAAGACCAGCACCGATTAACTTGTCG
>JBGXMX010000075.1:0-14780 GCA_041809245.1 Glaesserella sp. | reverse complement strand
CGTTGATTATCCACATCAAAGGTGCGGATCGTGTCGATTTCGTCGTCAAAAAAGTCCAAACGATAAGGCGAATCAGCTCCCATCGGATAGAGATCGAGCAACGCACCACGCACCGCATATTCGCCATATTCCAGCACCTGTTCCACCGCTCGATAGCCGGCATTTTCCAGCTGTAAGCGTAATTTCTCAATCGAAAAACGGTCGCCTTTTTTAATCAACAATACGTTGTTCGCCAAATAATTCGGCGGACAGACTTTTTGTAATAAGGTATTGATTGGCAACAGGAAAATCTGCTTCTGCCCTTGTTGCAACTGAAATAACGCAGATAAACGGGCGGAAATAATATCTTGATGGGGCGAGAAATTGTCGTAAGGCAAAGTTTCCCAGTCAGGAAAAAGCTGTACAGGCAGTTTAGTAAAGCTCGGTAAACTTTTTTCCAACCGCAACGCCGTGCGGGTATCAGGCGTAACCACCACCGTTAAGCCTTGAAATTGCTGACTTGCTTGCACAATCGCAAGGGTATCGGAATGCCCGATTAAGTTACCTAAGGTTTGATGATCTTGATGTGTGCTGTCCGCTTTCGGCAGACGAAATTGAAGTTCAAATGACATACAAGCGGTTTGATTTATCCGAAATGTTGCAAATGGGAAGATTGTACTCGCTATGGGAGTTTGTTGCAAAAGATTGGGAAAATGTGATCGATTTTACTTCGTTTGAAATTCATGTAATAGCGTCAAAATAGCTTGCTGGCGATTCGATGGCAAATTACGGAAATATTTCAACATTAAAATTTCATTTTGAGAAAGCGTTTCTCCTTCAAAATGCTCTTTGCCGTAGCGTAGCCATTCCGGGCTGATGTTTAACCATTTAGATAAAGTTTCAACTTTATCAGGCGTAGGAATAGACTGCCCAATCAGCCAATTATGTACCGCTTGTGGTGTAACGGGCTTATTCGGGTGACGAAGATTAAATTTGTTTGAGATTTCGGCTAAAGATAAAGATTGAAGCCCAGCCAATTCTAAGGCGACTTTTAATCTTTTGCTAAAGCCTGTTTTATCGGATTCTGAGTGCATTTCTGCATTATGACGAGTAAGTGATTATTTTTTTAAATTATTCATTTTATAATTTAAATTGTTTAATTGATGAAATATAATGCAGATTGCCATTTGGCTTTACATTCATTTTCAGGAGAAACCTATGTCATTGAAAAAAGTAACCTTAGCAAGTTTGATTCTTTTAGGCTTAACTGCTTGTGGGAGTGGTGGCGGTTCAGCGACTTCTGCCAATCAAGATACTTCTCAAGCTGCGGAACAGCAGGCTCAAGCAGATAAATTAGCCGCAGAACAAGCGGAAAAAGAACGTTTAGCGAAAGAAGAAGCGGAACGTTTGGCAGCTCAAGCGGAAAAAGAACGTTTAGCGAAAGAAGAAGCTGAGCGTTTAGCAGCTGAACAAGCAGAAAAAGAACGCTTGGCAAAAGAAGAAGCGGAACGTTTGGCAGCTGAACAAGCGGAAAAAGAGCGCTTGGCGAAAGAAGAAGCTGACCGTTTAGCAGCTGAACAGGCAGAAAAAGAGCGTTTGGCAAAAGAACAGTCTATTAAATTGGCAGAGCTTGAGTCTAGAGCTTTGGCTATTGGTTTAGACGCAAATACCTCTAAAAATTTTGCAAATGAGCATTTAACTACGCCCGAAGAGGACTTACAAGACTCTCTTTCTACTGTGGCAGAAAAACAGATTGAGATTTTAAAAACTCAAGCCATTAAGTCTGGTTTAAATCAAGAGCTTGCTCGCTATATTACATCTATGTATTTCAATCCACCGTATATTAATGTAGGTATAATTTCTTCTATCAAGTCACAATTTGACAGAGGAATTAAACTTTCAGAAATAGCCCAAAGAATAGGGTTAAATAGCGATGATGAGCTTTCATTTTCAGTGCGTTATCTAGGAGATAGAGATCTGGAAGAAATTGAGAATACATTAAATGAACTTATTCAAAAGGCTAAAGAATTAGGTTATACAGATGAAAAAAGTAAAAGTTTGGCAATTTCTTATTCTACAGCTTCAGATTTAGAAACGTCTGTGATTAGAGAGGCTAAAGGTATTTATGAAGATTATCCTATTGGTTTAACACAAGGTAGCGAGGATGTAAGTTCGGGCACAACATTCTATCCTGGAGGTGGAATGTTAAATCGTGTCACTACAACAAGGCAGGATATCTATAACCAAAAATATTCTATTGTAGTGGCTAATTATAGCCATATGGACGGAACTTATAATGGGATTCCTGTTTATGAAACTAAATATAATGTTGAAACCAGAGGATTACATACCAATGTGAATAACATTCCAGCTGAAGGGAATGCAACTTATAATGGGAAGGCATTTGGAAGAGCAAAAGATATTGGAAATTTAACCTATACAGTTGATTTTAACTCAAGAGTTGGTTCTGGAACTGTAGATGGTTTAGATATAGGTAGAGTTACACTTCAATCCACCTCTATTGATCAAAATCGCTTATCTGGTCAAGCATCTACAGAATCATTTACTAACGGTTCATATAACTTAAGCTTCTTTGGACCAAAAGCCGAGGAAATTGGTGGACAAATGAATATCACTGGCGATACTTATGATAACTATGGCTTATCAGGCTCTCGTGGCGAAATCCAAAAATAATTTGATATTGTAGGTCGGGCATTTATGCCCGACACCCTAATCAATAACTATTTCTCGGGCATAAATGCCCGACCTACATTTTATGAAATCATCTCAATTTCCTTTTATTCTTTTATTTGTAAGTCCGATACTTTTGGCAAATCCCTTTGCTGATCCTGTGAGTTTTGAACGGTTGTCACAAGCGGTCGGTTTTGAGCAAAAATTTGCAAAAAAATCGGCGGATCTGACCGCTTCCCCTAAAGCCGCTTTGCCATTGACGGATCCGCAAAGCCTTGAAGCCCAAATAAACCAAGCGATTATCGAACAACAGTGGCAGCGTTTACCGACATTGTTGCAGGCTTATCAGCAACAGTCTCATTACGACACAACCCTTGTTCATTATGCCTTAGGGGCATTTTATTACGGGCAGCAACGTTATCCTGAGGCAATTCAGCATTATCAAGCGGTTTTAGATCAACAGCCAACATTGGCTTACCCTCGTTTTGATTTAGGGGTAATGCTTTACGAAAATCAACAATACCGTCAAGCCACTGAACAACTTACAATGGCGAAGGCGAATTTAGCCCCGCCAATGCAGCAGCTGACCGAACGTTATTTGGCAAGAATGGCGGAAGAGCAGAACTGGCAACCAGATTTCAGCATACAATATGTACGTACCGATAATGTAAATAATGCTTCATCTTCGCCTGTGGTGAATATCAACGGACGGCAATTTGTTAAAGATCAAGCTTCCTTACCGCAATCAGCAGAAGGTTTTCGCTATGGTATTGGCGTGTCAAAATCCCATAACTTAACGGGTAATCACTACCTTAACGGTTCGGTTCATTACAGCGGTGTTTACTACTGGGATAATCAAGATTACAGCGAACAATCGCTCCGTTTTAGCTTGGGCTATCAATATCGCAATGCCAAAATGGGCTTAGGTATTACGCCTTTTATTGAGCAAAATTGGTTGGGTAGCCCACGTTATAGCAGACAATTCGGTGTAGCCTTGCACGTTTATCGCTACTTAACACCAAAATGGATTGCCTTCTCTCGTTTAACACATAGTCAAAAACGTTATCACGACAGTTTAACTGCAAGCCGTTATGACGGTTTTCAAAACAATGGTGCTTTGACATTACGTTGGCAAGCGGTCAGATCTTGGCAAATTTTTGCAAGTATTGAAGCCAATCGAGATCAAACCAAAGAAAAAGCCTCTTCTTCTCATAAGTTTGGGGGAACGCTTGGCATTATTTACCGTTGGAAAAATTGGAGTATTGAACTCAGCGGAGGCTATGCCAAACGCTATTTTGACGGGAAACATTACCTTTACGGTTATAAACGTGTCGATAACGAATATCGGGCGAATTGGTCGTTGTGGAATGAACCATGGACTTGGAAAGGGTTAATGCCGAAGCTGAATTTTAGTTATGTGAAAATTCACAGCAATATGCCTGATTTTTATTCGAGAAAAAATGGAGAATGGTTTTTGACGGTGGAAAAACGGTTTTAATGTCTAATTTAATCTTGATGTGTGCTGCTCGCTTTCGGCAGACGAAATTGAAGTTCAAATGACATACAAGCGGTTTGATTTATCCGAAATATTGCAAATGAGGGGATTGTACTCGCTATGGGAGTTTGTTGCAAAAAATAGGGAAAATGTGATCGCTTTTACTTCTTAACTTCGTTTGAAATTCATGTAGCAGCATCAAAATCCAAAAATAATTTGATATTGTAGGTCAGGCATTTATGCCCGACACCCCAATCAATAACCATTTGTCGGGCATAAATGCCCGACCTACATTTTATGAAATCATCTCAATTCCCTTTTACTCTTTCTAAAGAAAAAGCCTCTTCTTTATCGGCAACAAATATCTGTCGGTGTAAAAAATTTTAATTAGCACTTTTAAAGCTAAATTAGCTAAAAATTTCAATTTTAGAAAAAATTAGATGAAAATATTAGTAAATGTAGATTATTTAGAATAATTAACCGGTAAGAAAACATAAACAGGCAAAATCTAAGTTGTTTTCTCTTTTTTAAAATGATAGTGTGCACGCCTTTTTTCGGATATTTGGAATTTTTCATGACTCAACACACTTTAAGAAATAACCCTCGTAAAGTGGCGATTGCCGCAATGGTGGGGACAGCAATTGAATTTTTTGACTATTATATCTATGCGGCAGCGGCTGTATTGGTCTTTAATACGCAATTTTTTAACAGCGATGACCCGGTTTCCAACGAACTGCTTTCGCTTTCAACATTAGCGTTAGCATTCTTTGCCCGTCCGATTGGTTCTGCGCTTTTCGGACACTTCGGGGATAAGATCGGACGTAAAAAAACGTTGGTGGCTTCTTTATTATTGATGGGCGGTTCAACCGTTACCATCGGTTTATTACCGGACTATGAAAGTATTGGCATTTGGGCGACGATTTTGCTCTGCTTATGTCGTATCGGACAAGGTATCGGCTTAGGCGGTGAGTGGGGCGGTGCAGCATTAGTGGCAACCGAAAACGCTCCCGACGGCAAGCGCGCATGGTACGGTACTTTCCCGCAATTAGGTGCGCCTATCGGTTTATTCCTTGCGAATTCCTCATTCTTCCTTGTTAGCTATTTCTTCGGTACAAGCGCATTGGTTGAGTGGGCGTGGCGTATTCCGTTTATCTCATCTATCGTTTTAGTGGCGGTGGGCTTATATGTTCGTTTGAGCTTACATGAAAGCCATGTATTCAGAGAAGCGGAAGAGAAAGGCAAAAAACACGCTGCACCGGTGAGTGAAGTATTTAAAAATCACTTAAAACCGTTAATTATCGGTACATTCATTATGACGGCAACCTATGTGTTGTTCTACATTATGACTGCGTTTGCTCAAATCTACTCAAAAAGCGCTCCAACGCTATCGCCGGCAGGGCACCCAATGGGTTTAGGTATTCCGTCTAATACCTTTACCGGATTGTTGTTACTAAGTGCGATCATCTTCGGTATCTTCGTCAGCATTTCCGGTATTTATGCGGATAAAATCGGTCGTCGTAAATGGTTGATTTATGTGACAACAGGTATCGGGATTTTCGGTTTGTTAATGCCGGTCTTTTTAGGCAACGGCACACCAACGACAGTATTTGCTTTCTTGGTTGTCGGTATGATTTTTATGGGGATGACGTTCGGCCCGATGGCAGCGCTTTTACCTGAACTGTTCCCTACCGAAGTGCGTTATTCCGGTGCCTCACTGGCGTATAACTTTGCGTCTATTGTGGGCGCAACGATTGCAGCCACCTTTGCGATTAAAATCAATGCGGCATACGGTTTAATCGGTGTCGGTATTTATTTAGCCATTAATGCAGTGATTACCTTGATTGCGTTATTCGCTTCAAAAGAAACCAAAAACTTGGATTTAACCGAAGTGTAATTTGAGTGCGGAAAGTAATTTCCGCCCTCAACAAATAGAAAGCCATTGCCCGATTTAAAGGCAATGGCTTTTGGTTATAATTAATGAGTAGTTACTTTTAACTAAATAAAGAAGCGGATTCCACGATCCAAAATGTTCGGCATGTCGAAAATGATTTTGGCAGTCACCACCGCAGGGATTATGAATGCGTTGCCATTCGTCTTTTTGATTTAAACCCGCTTAAATTTGATATTTACTTTTATCTCCAATATCAAAATGGAGCGGCATTTTCCATTTTTGGATACTCAAGAGCAGTAATAAAGCGCCGCTAATGAGAGAGAAGATGATTATTCCCCATTGCAATTGTAAATAGCTGCAAAGCCATAGTAATGCGACAAAAACAGGTTGGAAGTTCAGTCCTTTCACTCTGAAACAGAAATATTCTTTATAGCACAGCCCGCCAAGGGTAAAGAGCAATGCGCCAAAAGCCGACATTTGAAAATCAAACAGATAGAGTAGCAGTGCCAGCCAAACAGCGAATTGAAAACTCAGGCGAAAGTGTTTGAGATAAATATGCAGTGATGAAGCCAGTAGCACGCTTGCCACGAGCAATCCTTTTAAACCGAGTTCAAAAGAAAAAGGTAACAGTAACGTCATTCCCGCCGCAACTACGAAGCCTGTGCGGTAAAGTATGACGGTGAGATAGTCCCAAAAATCCATCGGGGATTGAATGTGTGGATCAGCCATTGTTCCTCCCAAATTCCAAAGTAGCCGTATAACCGCTAAAAACAGACCGCTTGTAGGTTGCTACAAGCGGTCTGTTTCACACTAAAATTTGCAATTATTCTTTCGGTAAACGTTTGATTGAATAAACCAATCCGCCCCAAATAATCACCAAAGCGATACCCATCATAGTGATTGCAATTGTACTCATTTTATTATTCCTCTTTATGTGCTGCTAAGGTTTCATCTTTCCATTTCAAGCGAGACAGTAGGAAAGCGACAACTACGAGACTCACTGCCATTCCCCAACCAAAGGTGTTTACAAACCAGCTTGGGTAGCCTTCATAACCTTCGGATAACACTTTTGCTCCTTCACTTAATAGCATAAACGCCAACACGCCTGTCGTTAAGATAATGCATAAACGCCAGAGGAAACCGACTTTAAATGAAGACGTTTCGTTTAAGTGGTTGCCTAACAAGCCTAATTTCTCATTAGCTACGATAGCCACTAAAGAGACAAACGCCACCGCAACAATACCGAAGTAGTTAACGAATTTATCTAACACGTCTAACATCGGTAAACCTGTTGTAGTACCGAACAGGAATACGGAAAGCACCATCATCGGCACACCGACTAAGAAGGTTACTTTAGCGCGGCTGACACGTAATTTATCCTGTACCGCTGAGATGATTACTTCGATAACCGAGATAAATGAAGTTAAGGCTGCGAAAGTTAACGAGCCGAAGAAGAGTACTCCGATTAATTCACCAAACGGCGCTTGGTTGATGATGGTCGGGAAAGCAAAGAAAGCCAAACCGATACCGCCTTTTGCCACATCACTGACTTCTTGACCTGCCGCAGTCGCCATAAAGCCAAGGGCTGCAAATACACCGATACCCGCTAATACTTCAAAGCTACTGTTGGCAAAACCGACTACTAAGCCGCTACCGGTTAAGTCCGAATCTTTCTTCAAGTATGATGCATAGGTGATCATAATCCCGAAGCAGATAGAAAGTGAGAAGAAGATCTGCCCGTAAGCCGCAATCCATACGCTTGGGTCAGACAGTTTCGACCAGTTCGGCGTAAAGAGTGCATCTAAGCCTTTTGCCGCACCCGGTAAGAATAGGGAATACACCACAAGCACCATAAACATGACGACTAACAGAGGCATTAAGATCCCTGAAGATTTTGCAATCCCTTTTTGTACGCCTAATGCAAGAATGCCGAGAGAAACCAACCATACCGCAATTAACGGCCCTGTAACCATTCCGACAAACTCAAAGCTGATTCCTTGGCTAATATCGCCCATTCTTAAGAATTCGCCGATGAAAAAGTCGATCGGCTTGTCTCCCCATGCACCGTTGATGGAGAAGAAGGTATAGCTTGCTGCCCAACCAAGTACCACGGCATAGTAAATACCGATGATGACATTGACTAACACCTGCCACCAGCCGAAAGTTTCAAAACGGCGGTTAAAACGACGGTAAGAGAGTGGTGCCCCGCCACGGTGACGGTGACCGATTGCATAATCTAAGAATAACAGCGGAATACCTGCGGTTAAAAGTGCAATGATATAAGGGATGATAAACGCACCACCGCCGTTTTCATAAGTCACATAAGGGAAACGCCAAATGTTCCCTAAACCGACGGCAGAACCAATTGCCGCCATAATAAATGCACCACGTCCAGAGAACGTTTCTCTTTTGGATGCAGAAGTTTGAACGTTAGACACGGTAAATACCTCAAAATAATGAAAGTTAGAAATTTGTTACGAAAAATTCGTAAGGCGAGAATATGCCGAAAACAGGTTAAAAAGTAAATAGGACAAAATAAACATTTTCACAAGTACAACAAAATAAAATGCTGGATTTAACCCTTAAATAACGAGTTAAAATCCAGCATTTTGGATAATTTAGGTTTTTATATAAATTTAATCGAGCGAGAGTGGCATAATAAATTTTTATTCTCTATCGACATTTTTTGCAAATTTTTTACTGAATTTGAGCGCTTGTTATCGATTTATCTGCCAGTTGAGCTAATAATTTTTGATGAATCCCGCCAAAAGCACCGTTACTCATGACTAAAATATGATCCGTCGGTTTCGCTTGTGCCACCACCCGTTTAATCAGTTCGTCCAAGTCTGCTGACCATTGTGCCGGCTGGCTTAAAGCATCGGTAATGGTGCTGACTTGCCACGGAATTGTATCAGGCTGGTAGAGAAACACTACGTCGGCTTGTTTAAGCGACGGGGCAATCTCATCTTTGTGAACGCCCATTTTCATGGTGTTAGAACGGGGTTCCAATACGGCTAAAATACGTTGATCTTTGCCGACTTTGCCGCGAAGTGCGTCGATTGTGGCTGAAATAGCGGTTGGGTGGTGAGCGAAATCATCATAAACGGTTACACCATTAACAACCCCTTTCACTTCTAAGCGACGATTTGCATTCACAAAGCTGTTTAACGCTAAACAGGCTTGTTCGACACTGGCTCCGGCGTGATATGCGGCAGCAATTGCCATTAAGCCGTTGTGCATATTGTGAGCGCCAAGTAAGTTCCATTGTACTTCCCCTGCTTTTTGCTGTTTATGGTAAATCGCAAAATGGGAGTAATCCGAACTTAACGGCTCGGCGTGCCAGTCTTGATCTTGCCCGATCAACTGTTGTGTACTATAACAACCCATTTTTAAGGTATCTTGCACGTTTTCATCGGATTTTGCCGATAAAATGCAGCCATTTTGTGGCATTGTGCGGATAAGATGATGGAATTGACGTTGAATCGCTTTTAAATCGTCAAAAATATCAGCGTGATCAAAATCAATGTTGTTGATAATTAACGTTTTCGGATTGTAATGCACGAATTTAGAGCGTTTATCGAAAAATGCCGAATCGTATTCATCGGCTTCAATGACAAAAAACTCGCTCGAACCCGCTCGGGCTGAGATCCCGAAATTGCCTGCCACACCGCCGATTAAGAAACCTGTATCAATACCCGCTTGATCTAAAATCCAACTGAGCATTCCTGTGGTAGTGGTTTTACCGTGCGTGCCTGAAACGGCAAGCACCCAACGATCTTTGAGTAAATGATCTCTTAGCCATTGTGGGCCTGAGGTATGCGGTAAGCGATGATTTAAGATATGTTCGACACAAGGATTCCCCCGACTGATTGCATTGCCGATGATGATCATATCCGGCACAGGGTCAAGCTGGGAGATGTCGTAATTCGGGATAATATCAATACCGCTTTTCTCTAAAAAAGTACTCATCGGCGGGTAAACGTTCGTATCCGACCCCGTTACTTTATAGCCTAATTCTCTTGCGATGATTGCTACGCCGCCCATAAAGGTGCCGCAAATACCCAAAATATGAATATGCTGTTGTGTCATGATCTGCCCCTAATAAAAAGTGTGATTAACATCACAAAATAACAGTTTGTTTTTAAAAAGAATTGTTGCACGGAGCTATAATAAAACAAACAACAATGAATAGCTAATAGGAGACAACAAATGAAAACACTAGGGGAGTTTATCGTCGAACGCCAAGCAGAATATCCGGGGGCGACGGGGGAGTTAAGCGGGATTTTGTCATCTATCCGTTTATCCGCCAAAATTATTCACCGTGATATTAACCGTGCCGGTTTAACTCAGGATATTTTAGGCGTATCCGGCGATGAAAATATTCAAGGCGAAACACAGATGAAACTGGATGTTTTTGCTAACGAAACAATGAAAAAAGCACTTATTGCCCGTGGAGACGTGGCGGGCTTCGCCTCGGAGGAAGACGATACCTTTGTTGCGTTCGATACGGAGCGCGGTCGCAATGCAAAATATATTTTAATGACCGATCCGCTTGACGGCTCATCCAATATTGACGTCAATGTCTCTGTCGGGACAATCTTCTCAATCTATAAACGTGTTTCGCCGATCGGCACACCCGTTACACTCGAAGACTTTCTACAACCGGGGCGTAAACAAGTTGCCGCAGGCTATGTGACTTACGGCTCTTCCACAATGTTGGTTTATACCACAGGTAACGGTGTTAACGGTTTTACTTACGACCCTTCTTTAGGCTTATTTATTCTCTCTCACCCGAATATGAAAATGCCGTTTGAGGGCAAATATTATTCCATTAATGAAGGGCAATATCTCAAATTCCCTGACGGCGTGAAAAAATTCATTAAATTCTGCCAAGAAGAGGATAAAGCTACAGGTCGTCCGTACTCTTCCCGCTACATCGGTTCTTTGGTCTCAGATTTCCACCGTAATTTACTCAAAGGCGGAATCTATATCTATCCGAGTACCAAAAGCCACCCGAACGGCAAATTACGCCTACTTTACGAAGGCAATCCGATGGCATTTTTAGCCGAACAAGCCGGCGGCATGGCAACCGACGGATTTACTCCGATTTTAGATATGAAACCAACCGAGCTACACCAGCGTGTGCCGTTTTTTGTCGGTTCTACGGCGATGGTGCAAAAGGCGGGAGAGTTGATGGAAGCCTTTAAGTAACACTCTTTTCTAACATACTTAAACAAGCGGTTAATTTCTGCAAAATTTTTGCAAAAAATTACCGCTTGTTTTGCTTATATCTTTTTGTTATAAGTTATCCGTTTTAGTTTCTTTACCTAATGGTGAATAATCTGTATCTTTCACCACAATTTTTTAACGAATTCCTTTGGAGGATATATGAAATTAAACACCAAACTTTCCTTAATCAGCACTGTACTTCTTTTTTCAGGCGTAGCGCAAGCGGCGGACAAAACCTTTATCAACTGTGTTAGCCGTTCACCGACAGGTTTTAGCCCTGCATTAGTGATGGACGGTATTTCTTATAATGCAAGTTCACAACAAGTGTATAACCGTCTCGTTGAGTTTAAACGTGGTTCAACAGATATTGAGCCTGCACTAGCGGAAAGTTGGACTGTAAGTGATGATGGCTTAACGTACACCTTTAACCTACGTAAAGGTGTGAAATTCCACTCAAATAAAGAGTTTACCCCAAGCCGTGATTTTAATGCGGACGATGTGGTATTTTCATTTCAACGTCAGTTAGATCCGAATCACCCGTATCACAATGTCTCTAAAGCAACTTATCCGTACTTCAAAGCAATGAAATTCCCAACATTGTTGAAATCAGTGGAAAAAGTTGATGATCATACAGTGAAAATTACCTTAAACCGCCAAGATGCAACATTCTTAGCAAGTTTAGGTATGGACTTTATCTCTATTTATTCAGCGGAATATGCGGATAAAATGCTAGCAGCCGGTACGCCTGAAATTATTGATACCACGCCAATCGGCACAGGTCCGTTTGCGTTTGCAGGCTATCAAGTGGATCAAAAAAGTCGTTATTTCGCACATAAAGAATATTGGAAAGGAAAAGCGGATATTGACCGCTTGATCTTTGAAATTGTCCCTGATGCAACGGCTCGTTATGCAAAATTACAAGCGGGTGCTTGTGACTTAATTGACTTCCCAAATGCCGCGGATCTTGAGAAGATGAAAACCGATCCAAAAGTGAATTTACTTTCTCAAGCAGGGTTAAACATTGCTTATATTGCATTTAATACTGAAAAAGCACCGTTCGATAACGTGAAAGTGCGCCAAGCGTTAAACTATGCAGTGGATAAGAATGCAATCATTGATGCCGTTTATCGTGGCGCAGGTGTGGCTGCGAAAAACCCACTTCCACCAACAATTTGGGGCTATAACAACGAAATCACCGGTTATGAATATAACCCGGAAAAAGCAAAACAGTTATTAAAAGAAGCCGGCTTTGAAAACGGTTTTGAGACGGACATTTGGGTACAACCGGTAGTGCGTGCTTCTAACCCGAACCCACGCCGTATGGCGGAATTAGTGCAAAGCGACTGGGAAAAAGTGGGCGTGAAATCAAAACTGGTCAGCTACGAATGGGGTGATTACATCAAACGTACTAAAGCTGGCGAATTGACCGCAGGTACTTACGGTTGGTCAGGTGATAATGGTGATCCGGATAACTTCCTATCTCCATTATTCGGCAGTGAAAACGTGGGTAACAGTAACTACGCACGCTTTAACAATCCTGAATTGGATGCGTTGTTACACAAAGCCGTTGGTTTATCCGACAAAGCTGAGCGTGCAAAACTGTACGAACAAGCACAGGTATTGTTAAAAGAACAAGCCCCTTGGATCAACGTAGCGCACTCAATTAACTTCGCTCCGACAAGCAAACGTGTTCAAGACTACAAACAAAGCCCGTTCGGTTATACTTATTTATACGGCACTAAAATTGTAGACTAAGATTAACTAAAGATAGATAAAAAACGGTAAACTAAAAAATGATCCGCCCCCATTTAGTCCAATTTTGGGAGGCAGATCATTTAATTGATGGATAGTAATAACCCCTGTACGGTGTGTACAGGGGTTATCGCTTTTGAGGTTTTACTCTTTGTCTGTTTTAATACCTAGCGCTTTTGCACTGGCGTCAAAAATCTGGGTGTTATCAATATAACGTTGCGCTTCTTGCGGTACTTTATAGAATTTACCTAAATTCGGCTCTTTATGTGCGATAGTTTCAAAGAAAGTTGCACCTTTACCTTTTGCATAAACCGGTACTAACTCTCGCGTGTGGTTATCTGCATGCCAACGGACTAAAGGTAACGCACCTGCACCTTGGTTGATGATTTCAGAGAATAAATTGCTATCGGAATCAGGGCCTTGCAACATACCGTTACCATGGTCAGTCGTTACGATAAGCAGGGTTTCATCCCATGAGCTATTCTTTTCAACCCATTTCACAGCTTCTTCTACCGCAAGGTTAAAATCAATTTGTTCTTCAATAATACGAGGAAGATTATTGGCATGCGCCGCCCAGTCCACCGCACCGCCTTCAACCATTAAGAAAAAGCCCTTCGGGTTTTGGCTGATCACATTCAGCGCACCTTTTGTCATCGTTGCAAGATCCGGCTGGTTTGCCAATAAATTACCGGCAGCTTGACCTGAGCGGTTAAATTGTAAGGTTGCACCGTTTTGGGCTGTGCCTAACACTTTTTTCTTATCGCCGAGTTGCAATTTATTTTCCGCTAAAGCGACGAAATCTTCTTTTTTATCAATCAGTTTATATTCAGATTGACCTGAGATTAATTTTTCCCATGTTGCTTTGCCGCCGACAAAGCGGAATGCTTTATCATCTTTAGGTTCAATCGCCTTACCGTTAGCATCGTAGTAAGGGTGACCTGCACCCATCACAACCGTCGCCAAGCCTGAATCGACAATCTCTTTAGCAATCTCTTGGTAGTTATTACGATTGATATTATGCGCTAAGAAACCTGCCGGGGTTGCATGGCTCCATTGTACTGAGCTGATAACACCTAAATCACGTCCGCTTTCAACCACATACTCACCAATATGTTTGAGTTTTGTGTCGTTGTTTGACCAGTTAATGGCGTTGTTATAGGTTTTATAACCGCTTGCAAGAGCCGTAGCTGCTGCGGCACTGTCCGTATAATCCGCTCTTGCATAGTCATAACCTTGGAAATAGCCTGCATAGCTGCCTAAAGAGCCTTTGTATGCCTTATCGGATTTTTGGGCATCCCAAAGTTTGGCGGGATCGAATTTAACAGAATTTTCGGTTGTTTTCGTTGGGGTTGTGGAGGTATTGAGAGGGTAAGTGGAAGCGAATAGTTTGACATCAAATTTATCATAAACTTCACGCCCTAATGCGCCGTGACGATAATAACTGGCGGCGTTCCAAGTTTGCATACCTGCACCATCACTGATAAGCAAGATAACATTTTTAGCCGGAGTTGATGTTGTTTCGTTTGCTAGTGCCGTTGCGCCCATGGAAAAAGTAAAAAGAGTCGCTAAAGCAATTTTAGTCAGTTTGTTCATAAAGTTTCCTCTTGTTGTCGGTGTTTTCACCGCGGGCAAATATAGGCAAAATTTATGACAGTTTAATGACAAGCGGTCTGATTTTTTGAAATTTTGGCATAGTAGACAAAATTGAGTCTATTTTCCTACTCAACCGGCCATAGTAGACAT
>JBGXMX010000074.1:0-4799 GCA_041809245.1 Glaesserella sp. | reverse complement strand
GTAGATTTACGCAACCACGGGCAATCCTTTCATTCGGATCAAATGAATTATCACCTAATGGCGGAAGATTTGAGAGAACTGTTGGTGGAACTGAATTTGAAAAACGTAATTGTGCTCGGACATTCAATGGGCGGAAAAACCGCAATGCGACTGGCTCACATCGCTCCTGAGCTGGTTGAGAAATTAATCGTGATTGATATTGCGCCTGTTGCTTACAGGCAAAATCGCCATGATGAGATCTTTGCCGGATTATTTGCGGTAAAAGCGGCGAAACCGCAAAACCGCCAAGAAGCTAAACTTGCCATTGCTCAAGGCATTGCCGATGAAGGTATTCAGCAATTTATGCTGAAATCCTTTGATCCACAATCCGCAGAATCGTTCAAATTCAATCTCTCGGGCTTAAAACAAAATTATGCGAATTTAATGGGCTGGGAGCCTGTGTTTGTCGATAAACCGACACTGTTTATCAAAGGTGAACGCTCTGATTATTTGCAAGAAAAAGATACCCAAACAATCTTAGCTCAATTTCCACAGGCAAAATCGTTTATTGTCAGTAATGCCGATCACTGGGTTCATGCAGAAAAGCCCGATGCGGTGATTCGTGCCATTCGGAAATTTCTAGGTTAACAAGCCCGAAAGTTATTGAAAACGGCGGGGCTATGCCACCGCCCTTCCTTTCACTAGCTGACGAATCCATGTCCGATTGGTACTCAGCGCCTGTAAAATATCTTCACTCAGCGGCTGCGGTTCCCCGCATATTTGGCTGGCGAGTAATTCGCCTAACAGTGGTGCGGTGGTTAAACCTCGTGAGCCAAGCCCCGCAATTAAAAACAGATTCGGATAACAAGCGGCTTTTTCAATCGTCTCTCTACGGCGCAGTTGATTATATAAGTTTGCATATTGCCTTTTCTGTTTGGCGAAATCCGGCACGGCTCCAGCCATTGGAATGCGATCTCGAAAAGCCGCTCGAATCCCGACTTTGCCCTGATAGCGTTTTATATCAATATCTTGCGTCCAACAAGCGCTCACATTTTGCTGAAATTTTACAAGATTTTGGCGCTGTTCCGATTCGCTCAAGGAATCATCCGCACAGTCACGGACATGGCTTGCCCCTAAACAGTGGGTCTGTTGGTTGGACATCGGAGTCAAATAGCCGTCATAGCAGAGTACGCACTGCAAGCGACGTAATGCCGGAGTAGTCGGAATTTGACTCACTTGACCTCGCACGGGATAAAGCGGAATTCCTTCAACCTGTGTAAAATCGTTTAATTTGTGTCCGTTGGCTAACACCAATGTGTGATGGGAGAATGTTTCACCATGACATTGCCACTGCCATTTTCCTTCATGCCATTGCGGAGCCTGAACTTCATGGTTCAACACAATCTTCAAACCACGCTGCGCCAAATAGTCAAAACCGTGTTGGACAAGCTGAACCGGCGATAACCATCCGCCTTGAGAGATAAAAGCCCCCGCTTTTTCCACTTCCAAGCCTAATTTTTCGCTCAGTTGTTGAGCATCCAGCCATTGGTATAACCCGAGATCCCAACCTTGCTCGGCAATTTTTTGCAGTTTTTGTGCTGTCTTTGCGTTGTACGCATAAAGAGCAACTCCTGACAATTCACATTCAAATTCAACGGCTTGCGCCATTTGTGCCAAACGTTGTAAGGCATAATCAAAGCTATGCACATAAAACCGAACGTGACGTTCGTCATCATCACTCAATTGAGGATAAATTGCACCTTGTAAATTCCCTGAAGCATTTTTCGCAAATTGTTCATCTTTACAATAAAGAGTTACACCTTTTCCCCGTTCAATTAACGATAAAGCCAAAAACAGACTTGCCACTCCCCCGCCGACAATTGCAATATCATCGCTTTCTATTTGATTATGCTGATAATAATAGGGAAAACGTAACACTTGGTTTGCACTATGTAATGGCTTTTCGCCCCACAGCATTTCCCGTTTTTTACCGAAGCCTTTGCGCTTTTTCACATCGAACCCTGCATCTTGTAAACCTCGACGAACATGGCTGGCTGCGGTAAATGTAGCAAAACTGCCACCGTGGCGGGTTAAACGAAACATCTGTGCATACAGCTGCTCATTCCACATGTCAGGATTTTTATCGGGCGAAAAACCGTCTAAAAACCAACAATCAACACTTTGGTTATAGCTATCGCCTAATAGCGGCAAGTTTTGCGAAATTTCGCCAAACCAAAGATCCAAATAGCAATCGCCCAAATGATAACGTTGGCATCCTGTTTGTCTAGGCTGCCAACAAGCGGTCAGTTTTTCGGAAAATATTGCAAATTGCGGGTAGTTTTGATGAATTTGTCGCAACTGTTCAGCCTGTAACGGATATTTTTCAAACGAAATAAAATAGAGCCGTTTTAGCGGATGTTTTGGATATGTTTGACGAAATTGCTGAAATTTTTCCGCCACGGCTAAAAAATTTAGCCCCGTACCAAAGCCTGTTTCAGCAATGACAAAATAGGTTTGTGTGTGATTGTGCCACTTTTCGGCAAGTTGATTACCTTCATGAAAAACATAATAACTTTCCGCCAAACCGTCTTGGGTGGAAAAATAAATATCATCAAATTCAGTGGAAACCGGCGTATTATTCGGATTAAAAGAGAGTGAAGCAAAGGTAAGTTTCGACATAATATAAAAAAGCAAAGGGCGAATATTCGCCCTTTGAATCGGTAGAAATTAAAATATATTAACCGCAAACAGTACGATCATTCCTAACGCACCGGCAACCGTTAACATTGCATAACCAAAAGTTCCCATAATATTCTCCTAAATATATGATTAAATTTGTGAGGTATTCTAAAACGATTTAATAAAAATGCAATGCAAGCGCTCATTTTATTCAAGAAATTTGAAAAAAATACGCTATAATACCGACAATTTTTACAGGTGAGGAAGCAGAATTGCTACCATAAAAGATGTTGCTAAATTGGCAGGCGTGTCAACCACGACAGTTTCTCACGTCATCAATAAAACGCGCTTTGTGGCAGAAGATACAACAAAAGCCGTTTGGGATGCGGTGAGCGAACTCAATTATTCTCCCAGTGCGGTGGCTCGCAGTTTAAAAGTGAACACGACCAAATCTATCGGGATGATCATTACCACCAGCGAAGCGCCTTATTTTGCCGAAATTGTGTTGGCGGTTGAAGAATATTGTTACCGCCAAGGCTATTCCCTCTTTTTATGTAACACCCAAAATGAAGCGGATAAAATCCAAAATCATCTTGATATGTTGGTCACGAAGCGAGTAGACGGCATTTTGGTAATGTGTTCCGAATATACTGAGAATTCACGAGCGCTGTTTAACGGTACCAATATTCCGATGGTAGTCATGGATTGGGGCCCGAACGACGGCAAAAGCGATCGGATTATCGACCACAGCTTTGACGGCGGCTATATGGCAACCCGTCATTTAATCGAAAACGGACACCGAGATATTGCCATTATCGCCGGCGACTTATTTAAAACGACGGCAAAAGCCCGCTTTGAAGGCTTTGTTAAAGCCATGACCGAAGCTGGATTACTGATTCGTGAAGAGTGGATCTGCGAAAACGATTTTGAGCCTGAGGGCGGTTATGAAAGCATGAATAATCTTCTTAAGCTTGATAAACTTCCAACAGCTGTCATTTGTGGCTGTGACATGATGGCTCTTGGCGCAATTTCCGCCATTACCGAAAAAGGACTGTCCGTACCGCACGATATTTCCGTCATCGGTTATGATAATATCCACAGCTCCCGCTTTTATGCACCGCCTCTGACCACGGTTCATCAATCTAAAACCCGCCTTGGGCAAATGGCGCTTGATGTGTTATTGGCGCGTATACAAAATAGCGAAAAATCACATGAACCTAAAATACTTGAATTTTACCCGGAGCTTGTCATACGCAGTTCCGTTCGTAATTTAAATAAATAAAGGAGTTGTAATGGAATTCTTGATTGAATTTTTTAGTAGCTACGGTTACTGGGCTGTTTTTTTAGTTTTACTTGCTTGCGGTTTCGGTTTACCGATTCCCGAAGATATTACGTTGGTTTCCGGCGGCGTTATTTCAGGTTTGGGTTATACCGATGTTCACTGGATGCTTGTCGTCAGTATGTTAGGCGTGTTAGTCGGCGATAGTACCATGTATTGGCTCGGACGTATCTATGGCGAAAAAATTCTCAAATTTCCATTAATTCGTAAGATTGCAACCCCGGTACGTTTTCGTATGGTGCAAGAACGTTTTGAGAAACAGGGCTGGAAATTACTGTTTGTCGCCCGTTTCCTACCGGGACTACGTGCGGTCGTTTATCTTGTTTCGGGCATTACCCGCCGAGTGACTTTTACTCGTTTCTTGGTGGTCGATTTTATCGCCGCTATTATTTCCGTGCCGATTTGGGTCTATTTGGGTGATTTCGGCGCAAGAAACTTAGGTTGGCTGCATAAACAAATTCAAAAAGGGCAAATCGCGATTTGGGTTTGTTTAATTGTTGTCGGTATTTTTGCTTTTTGGAAATGGAAAAAAAGTCGTAAAGATAAGGTAGAAGAATAATACCAAGGGCGTATAAAACTCATTATACGCCCTTTATTTTTCTTTACCCCCGATGACGCACGTTTTTAACGTTTGCCCCATAGGCTCATCCAATTTTAACAAACGGCACTCGTTATAAACGAGCGCCATCTTATGGGCATTTCGGCAGAATATAAAAAAGTAAAGGGCAAATATTCGCCTTTCCGATGATTGACCAACATGGTTTATAGACCGCCCCGATGGCGCACGTTTTTAACGTGTGCC
>JBGXMX010000073.1:0-8416 GCA_041809245.1 Glaesserella sp. | reverse complement strand
GAAACACAAGCGGTATTAAATGTAGAAAATCTTGCAAAGGCGTTTGGGGTGAAAGTTAAATTTGATCAGGTAAAAAGAGAAATTTTTGGCATAGCGAAAATGACTTGAGTATACACTAAAAAAACAGCCGTTCGATTTACTGTCAAACGGCTGTTTTGGTTTCGGTAAGCGTTAACTCTCCCGACAATTCAACCAAGGCATACGTCTTCCTTGATGATTTTTGTAGTAAGTCGAGCCGTGTTCGCGGGCAATTAAATCAACATAAGTCCCTTGAATCGGATGATATGAACGATAAACCACTTCAAAACGTGAACGGCGTGCATTGAGCGGTTTATTTTCGATATGATCAAACGGCTGTGCTCTATCTCCGTCTAATTGAAAATAAAAACCGAAATTTTCCGTCATGCGACTTTCCCTTGAAAGCGGAAAATAGGCGGATAAATAAGAGTCTGCACCGGTTTCTGCGTTACGGCAATGGTAATAATAACGTTTGAAATTCGTCGAATTATACAATTCAGCTTGGCTGATATTGTCCTTTAAGTAACCGGTTTTCGGTGGTGGGGGAGGGGTACAAGCGAATAATCCGGCGAGGGTTGACGTGAATAAAATCCATTTAAGTGTGTTCATAGCTAAAATATCCGAGAAAATGAGAGACTACCTATTAGCGAACTATGATAACTTAAATTGTGCAGAGTGCAAGGGAACGGGGAAGTTGACCCTAATTTTGCAAAATATCGGCGAGATCAGACCGCTTGTAATCTGATTGTCGAATAGAAAAGGCGATTTTCCGATGGAGATCGCAAAAGTGAAACCTGTACGTAAGCCCTAAAACAAACTCTGCTGTCCACTCAAAAATTCAGGCGTCTCTTTTACTTTAAATCCATAGTTCGCCAAATAGCCTTTCAGACTTTCGATATTGTAGAACGAATGGCTATTAGTGGTGTTTTGAAAGTAAAGGTAAAGCTGATCAAACTCCGCTTTTCGCTGATTTAACAATGTCGCCAGTTGCTGTAATTCGGTTTCGCTATAACGATAATCGTGGCGTTCTTGTGCCGATTGGGCTTTCCACCAGTGGGGATTACGACCGTGTAATCGCAGGTAAGCGGTGCGTTGGTTCGCATAAAACTGAAAGGCAGGCAAACCGATATTCTGCGGATAATCCACGTTGCACCAAATCAAATTTTCCTTGCCGTGAAAATAGTCTAGCACCGACTGCGTATGCCAACTGGCGTGGCGAAACTCAATGGCAAGGGGATAATCACTGAACCACGACACCAGCTCCGCCAAATAGTAACGATTGGCGTGCTGACGCTCAAAACTGGTCGGAAATTGCACAAACAAATTGGCTAAACAATGACTATCACGCAGAGGTTGCAATGCATCTAAAAACATCCTAGCCTGTTCGGCGGTAGCGGTGCGTTTGTGGCTAAAATCTTGATGAAGTTTCACCGAAAATGTTAACCGCCCTTCCGCCTTTTCTAACATACCTTGCACCGCCTTATAGCCAATCGGAGCGTGAAAGGTGCTGTTGATCTCAACGGTGTCGTAATGCTGGCTGTAAACCGACAAAAAATCCGCTTTGTCCGTCCCAAACGGATAGAGCGTACCGACTAAATCCGTATCGCTATAACCGCCCGTGCCGATGTAGATGTGGGGTGTGTACATTGGTTTAATATCTTGTTTTTAATTTGCAAAATGTGGAGTAAATGTAACCGCTTGTGGGGAGATTGTCGAATGGAAATGTGAGTTATATATAGTTGGAAGTTTACTTCCATTTCAATCTTATTTTTAAATAATTGGAAGTTAATTTCCAATTAAGGTATAATTCCTAAAAACAGGAACTTTACTTCCAATTAGGTGATCTTATGATTTTACGTGAAAACTATCTACAAGAACTCATTCAATTTAAAGATACAGACTTTATCAAAGTGATTACAGGTGTTCGTCGCTCTGGGAAATCGGTGTTGCTGATGCAGTATCGTGATTATCTACAAAATCAAGGCATTGCCACTGAAAATATTATTTATCTCAATTTTGAGAGTTTTGAATATCAAGGGATCAAAAATGCTGACGATTTCCAATTGCTGATTCAAGAAAAATTGCCTGATTCTAAAGATAAAATTTACTTTTTGATTGATGAGATCCAATTTGTGGAAGGCTGGCAGAAAATCATCAATGCAATTCGAGTAAGTTTTAATGCGGATATTGTGATTACGGGTTCAAACGCTAATTTACTTTCAGGGGAGCTGGCGACGTTGCTCAGTGGGCGATATGTTGAAATTAAACTTTATCCGCTCTCTTTCAAAGAGTTTTTGCTTGCTAAAAATGTGGATAGCCATTCTCGAATGGTGGATAAATTATATCATGAATATGAACAATACGGTGGTTTTCCAAGTGTTGTGATGTCGGCTGAACCACTAAAAGACACCATTCTTTCAGGTATTTTTGATTCCATTGTATTGAATGACATTGCACACCGTGCCGGGGTAAAAGATACACATATCTTAAAAAGTGTTATTTTGTTTTTAGCTGATAATGTAGGGCAACTAGTCAATCCAACAAAAATCAGTAATACGTTGACTTCCGAACGGGTACCTACATCTAATCACACTATCGGTAAGTATTTGGATTTATTAGAAAATGCCTTCTTATTTTATAAAGCGAAACAATATGATATTCGCGGCAAAGGATATTTAAAGACCAATGCAAAATATTTTATTGTCGATAATGGTTTAAGACGACACGCTATTGGCAAAAAAGGGGCAAATTACGCTAACCGCTTAGAAAATATCGTATTTATCGAACTACTACGCCGTGGTTATACCGTCGATGTCGGCAAATTAGACAGCAAAGAAATTGACTTTATTGCTCGCAAAACAGATGAAATTCTATATGTGCAAGTAGCATTTGAAATCCCTGAAAATACCCACGAAACGGATAATTTGTTGTATATTAAAGATAACTACAAAAAAATCCTGATCACAGGCAGATATTACGATCAAAACGAAATTGACGGCGTGCAAGTGAAGTATATTGTGGATTGGTTGTTGGAATAAGGCGATAAAATTGCCGTTGATTTTGTATAGGGCAAATTTATTCCACATGTTACCATTTATCGAAATCGATATTTCCCTTTGCCTTGTCCTGCGACTTTTTCAATAACTTTGATTTCTAACATTTTCTTAATCAATTCCGATGATGCAGATGCGGAAAGATGAAGTGTATTGACCACATCTCTTCGTGAAAAAATACGATTAGCTAAAATCTGAGAAAGTGCGGTGATATGTTTCTGTGTTTTCTCTGAATGTCTTGTTTTTTCGTCAGGGTTTTGCTCAATGTCTTGTTTTTTGTGTTCAATGTCCTGTTTTTCTGAAAATTGACTGCTATGGATATGCAACTGGCGATTGCTTAGCAGATTGTTTTCGCCTAATAACAAATTACGCAGAAATAAAAGCAAGTATTCATTGGTTTCATAAACCCCTTTGGCGAGATTGTTATAATTTGCTCGTACCAACGCATTGCGGAAATACCACGAATTCTCGGCAAAAATATCATTTGTAACATTAAAGCCTAATGTTTTTAAATACTTAATAAAAAACACAGCAGTGGTGCGAGTATTGCCCTCCTCAAAGACGTGAATTTGCCATAAACGTGCAATAAATGTGGCTAAATGCGTCATAATTTCTTCAAGAGAAAGCCCTCGATAACTAAAATTTTTCTCCTGTGATAAATCATATTCCAAGGTATTTTTCAATTCAGACGCCATACCATATACTACCGTTTCGCCCTTTAACACCCACTCTTTTTTGGTAATGTTATAAGTACGAATTTGCCCTGCGTGAGAATAAATATCTTTAAACAGATATTTATGAATGGCTAAATATTGATTGGCATTAAACGAAAAAGCAGGTTCCGACAGCAATTTCGCAATACGCACCGAAACTTTGTCCGCTTCTTCTGTGCGATTTTCGCCGGTTAATGACGGATTTTCTTCATAATATTGGCTAATCCATTGTTCTGCCGTATCAATGGAAATCTCACCTTCAATATTTTTAATCGCAGTACTGATCAGATATTGAGACGGCTTTAATCCATCAACCTCTTGTAGCCCGATTGCCGTTTGCCAAGCATAGCTCTTTTCCTTTTTATCCGCTTCAATATGGCGGATATATTCTTCAAAAGGATCTTTAGTCATTCTGTTTTTCCGTTGTGCAATATTTTGGATAAATGTAACCGCTTGTGGGGTAAATGTCGAATAGAAATAAGAGGTTTTTTGTTGGAGATCGTAAAATACATGACTTACAAGCGGTAGGTTTTGAGAAGGACTTGCACATTTTTTAGAGGAATTAACCGCTTGTTGTGTTTTGGCATACAAAATTACAATTTAGCATTCTGGCGTTCTTTATCGTTTTTCTATATGGTAGAATTTATAGCATTCCTAAACGTTTAAATTTACTTTTATGGATAAATTAACCCCCGAACAACGCCGAAAATGTATGCAAGCAAGTAAAAATAAAGGTACAAAACCCGAAGTATTATTAGGTCAAGCTTTATGGAGCTTGGGATTGCGTTATAGGAGAAATGATAAAAACATCTTCGGAAAGCCTGATTTCAGCTTTAAAAAATACAAGGTTGCCGTATTTGTTGATGGTGAATTTTGGCACGGAAAAGACTGGGAAATTCGTAAAAACGATATAAAAAGCAATCAAGCCTTTTGGATTGCTAAAATTGAACGAAATATGGCAAGAGACAGGGAAGTAGCGGAAATGCTATTAAAGAGCGGTTGGAAAATTCTCCGTTTTTGGGGGAAAGAGGTTGTGAAAGAGCCTTTGATTAAGGCATTGGAAATTAAGAGAATTATAGATGAAATCAAACAAGAAAAATGAACAGGCGGAAGTATTGAAAGTAGAAGAACCGGCAGGGCAATATGATCTTTTTTTGGATCATACGGCATTTCCAGCAAATAAAGAGAAAAAATTTACTTTTATTGATCTTTTCGCCGGAATTGGCGGTTTTCGTATTGCTATGCAAAATTTAGGCGGAGAATGTGTTTTTTCAAGTGAATGGGACGAGAAAGCACAGCAAACCTATAAAGCGAATTTCGGTGAAACTCCTTACGGTGATATTACCAGCGAAGAAACCAAAAGACATATTCCGACTAAATTTGATGTTCTGTGTGCCGGTTTTCCTTGTCAGGCATTTTCTATTGCCGGAAAACGGGGGGGGTTTGAAGATACCCGTGGAACATTATTTTTTGATGTAGCTGAAATTATCCGTCGACACCAACCGAAAGCCTTTTTTCTTGAAAATGTAAAAGGTCTGATAAATCACGATAAAGGCAGAACATTAAAAACGATTCTAAATGTATTGCGTGAGGATTTGAAGTATTTTGTTCCTGATCCTCAAATTATCAATGCAAAGGATTTTGGCGTGCCACAAAACCGTGAAAGAATTTTTATTGTCGGTTTTCATAAAGATACAATGGTAACTGAATTTGAATATCCAACAACAACGGGAGTAAAAACCTCTTTTATTGATATTCGAGAGAAAGAAACCGTACCGACAAAATATTATCTTTCCACCCAATATGTTGATACTTTAAGAAAACATAAAGCACGCCACGAAAGTAAAGGCAACGGCTTTGGTTATGAAATTATTCCGGATGATGGAATTGCAAATGCCATTGTTGTCGGAGGAATGGGGCGTGAAAGAAACTTAGTAATTGATCACCGTATTACTGATTTTACCCCAACAACAAATATAAAAGGAGAAGTCAATCGTGAAGGTATCCGTAAAATGACCCCGAGAGAATGGGCAAGATTACAAGGTTTTCCGGACAGTTATATTATTCCCGTTGCAGATGCTTCCGCATACAAGCAGTTTGGAAATTCGGTAGCGGTTCCGGCAGTGCAAGCTACCGCAGAGCAAGTTTTAAGTAGCTTAGGAGGTGCATTATGAGTAAATTATTTTCAGGAAATAAAGGGGAATGGACGGAACCTTATGTATTACTAAAATTATTAGTAGATCAGGAGCTTCACTTTGGGGATGAATACTTAAATAAAATCAAAGATATTGTAATGCCGATTATTTCTGTGATAAGACAAGAGCAGGAATACCAAGCAGTATATAGCTATGATAAAGATAAACGTAACATCATTATTTCAATCAGTGAAACGGATAATAGTTATTTGGTTCCGATAGAAAATTTTCAAGAGAATACGGTTAAATTATTAAATGCTATTAATAATTCAAAAGGTGATAGAGCGTTTGAGATTCCAAGTATTGATGAATTCTTGAAAAATATCGGCTGTTCAATATTAAAAGCCAAATCAACTTCTAAAAGTGATATTCATATTATTATTCATGATATAAAAACGGGTATCTGCCCTAAGTTAGGTTTTAGTATTAAATCAGAATTAGGAGCAGGTTCAACATTATTTAACGCAAGCCAAAGCACAAATTTCACTTTTAAAATCCCTAACTGGGATAATAAAAAAACAGCTGAAATCAATAACCTAATGAACGCTCGTGGTAGTTCTGATGTGAAAGGACGTGTTCAAAAAATTTTAGAGTATGGTTATGACCTAGAATTTGAAAGTGTTGATAAACCTGTTTTCAAAAATAATTTAGTGATGGTTGATAGTTGCTTTCCTGAAATAATATCAAAAATGTTGAAAATTTATTTTTCAGGGCTGGCGACTAACGTAAGTGACATTGTAGCTAAAACATGCGATGCTAACCCAATACAATATAATAAAGAGTTCCATCATAAATTTTATACTTATAAAGTTAAACATTTCCTGAATATCGTTGCGTTAGGAATGCTACCGACACAAGTATGGCAAGGTGTATATGATGCAACTGGTGGTTATCTTGTTGTGAAAGAAGATGGTGAAATTGTTTGCTATCATATTTATAGTAGAAATGAATTTGATAACTATCTTTTTTATAATACTAAATTTGATACACCAAGTGCCAGCCGAAATAAGTTCGGTGAAATATATGAGCAAAACGGGGAATTTTTCTTTAAACTGAATTTTCAAATCAGATTTCAGTAATAGAATAGGCGGGTTAAAACCCGCCACTACATTACATCTCTTCAGTTTGCGACTTCACATCCTACTTCATCGCCACCCCCAACCACTTCACCATCTCTCTCTCATTCCATCCCTTACGTTTCGCATAATCGACCGCTTGATCTTCATCAATGCGTCCAAGGGTGAAATAATTACTCGCAGGGTGGGTGAAATACCAGCCACAAACACTTGCCGCTGGCCACATTGCGTAGCTTTCGGTGAGTTTCATTCCGATACGTTGTTCCACTTCCAGTAAATCCCAGATGATCTGTTTTTCCGTGTGTTCCGGGCAACTTGGGTAGCCTGGAGCAGGGCGGATGCCGATGTATTCTTCACGGATTAGGCGGTCGTTGTCTAAGCTTTCATCGGTGTAGCCCCAGACTTTGGTGCGGAGTTCAAAGTGCAGGTATTCCGCCATTGCTTCGGCTAAACGGTCGCCGACCGCTTGGAGTAAGATGGCGTTGTAGTCGTCCCCAGCGGCTTTGTAGCCTTCCACTAAGTCGTGTTCTTCAATTCCTGCACAAACAGCGAACATACCGAACCAGTCTTGTTTACCGCTCGCTTTGCTTGCGATAAAGTCGCTCAAGCAAAGGTTGTACGGGCTTTTGCTGTTTTTGCCGCGTTCACTTTGTTGCCGGAGGTTATAGACTTTGCCCGCCACTAAAGTGCGGTCGGCATTTTGATAGATTTCAATATCATCGCCCACGCTGTTGGCAGGGAAAATGCCCATAATGCCACTTGGGTTGAGCTTGTGATTTTGTTCTAATTCGTCCAACACTTTTTGCGCATCGTTCCATACTCGGCGAGCTTCTTCGCCGCCTTCAGGGTAGTCGAAGGCATCAGGATAGCCACCCATTAAGCCCCACGCAAGCAGTTGCCGATTGAAGATGCTCGCAAAAATGCTTTCGATGCGTTCAGCGGCGAATGGGCGGATTATCAAGTGCCAACGCCGAAACAAACAGGCATTGTGGAATATAAAAACGTGCCGATTGCGACCTTGCGGAAATTTATCGACTGGTCGCCGTTCTTCCGTTTATGGGGCTTAATGGGCGGCTATCCTGATGCCTTTGACTACCCTGAAGGAGGCGAAGAAGCACGCCGAGTGTGGAACGATGCGCAAAAAGTGTTGGACGAATTAGAGCAAAATCATAAGCTCAACCCAAGTGGCATTATGGGCATTTTCCCAGCCAACAGCGTGGGCGATGATATTGAAATCTATCAAAATTCTGACCGCACTTTGGTGGCTGGCAAAGTCTATAACCTCCGCCAGCAAAGCGAACGCGGCAGAAACAGCAAAAGCCCGTACAACCTCTGCTTGAGCGACTTTATCGCCAGCAAAG